>DASQVU010000164.1:0-10878 GCA_035640615.1 Pseudonocardiaceae bacterium | reverse complement strand
CTCGGCGGTGCGCGCTCGGGCAAGTCGGCGCACGCCGAGGGATTACTGCGCGAACCAGTCGTGTGCTACCTGGCGACCGCCCGCCGCCGGCCCGATGACGCTGACTGGGAGGCGAGGATTGCCGCACATATGACCCGCCGGCCAGCGGGCTGGCGCACTATCGAGCCAGCCGATCTACCCGGTGCGCTACGGGCCGCCGGTCCGGTGCCGGTGCTGGTTGATGATATCGCCACCTGGTTGACCGGGCAGCTGGACGACGCCGGGGCGTGGAGTGATCTGGAAGCGGTGGCGGACTGCCGCGCCCGGTGCGCCGAGCTGGTGGCGGCGGTGGCCTGCTGTCCGGCGCGCTTGGTGCTAGTCAGTGCTGAGGTCGGGCTTGGCGTGATACCGGAGACGCCCGCAGGGCGGCTGTTCCGCGACGAGCTTGGGGCGCTCAACGCGCAACTTGCCGCGGTGTGCCACGAAGTAGTGCTGCTGGTGGCGGGCCTGCCTATCCGGCTGCGCTGATGTGCGTCGCCCTGATCACCCAGGTGGGACGAAAATGGGCCAGGCGATGGATACCAACCACCAGGAGAGCCGCGTGGAGTTCCCGACCATCACGCCACCTGACCAGCAAGCCCACCGGCAGGCGGTGGCCCGGCATGAGCAGCTGACCAAACCGGCCGGTTCGCTGGGCCGGCTGGAGGAACTGGGCGTGTGGGCAACCGCCTGCCAGGGGGTCTGCCCGCCGCACGCGTTCGTCCGCCCGCAGGTCGTCATCTTCGCTGGGGACCACGGTGTGGCGGCACACGGGGTGTCCGCTTATCCCAGTGAGGTCACCCAACAGATGGTGGCCAACTTCCTCAGTGGTGGCGCGGCGGTGAACGTGCTCGCTGCGGCAGCCGGGGCGACCGTGCGGGTGGTGGATGTCGCCGTCGACTGCGACCCGGCCGGCGTTGCCGCCCCGCCGCTGGTCACCCGGCACAAGGTCCGCCGCGGCAGCGGCGCGATCCACCTGCAGGACGCGCTCACCGACGGGGAAGTCGCCGAGGCACTGCGCGCCGGGATGACCATCGCCGACGAGGAAATCGATCGTGGTGCCGATCTGCTGATCGCGGGCGACATGGGAATCGGTAATACCACACCCGCCGCAGTGCTCGTCGCGGCCCTCACTGGCGCAGAACCGGTCGCAGTGGTGGGCCGTGGCACCGGCATCGACGATGCCGGCTGGATGCGGAAGACGGCCGCGATCCGCGACGCCTTGCGACGGGCTCGGCCAGTCGTGCGCGATCCGGTCGCACTGGTGCGCACCGCCGGAGGGGCCGACATCGCCGCGATGGCCGCCTTCCTGGCGCAGGCCGCCGTCCGGCGGACCCCGGTGATTCTCGACGGGCTGGTGGTCGGGGCAGCGGCGATGCTCGCCGAGGAGTTCGCGCCCGGAGCGCGGCATTGGTGGGTAGCGGGGCATCGTTCGGTGGAGCCCGCGCACACCTTGGCCCTGCGGCATCTAGAGCTGGTGCCCATCCTCGATCTGGGGATGCGGCTGGGCGAGGGCTCCGGGGCGGTGGCCGCCCTGCCGCTGGTGCAGATGGCCGTCCGGGTGCTCGCCGAAATGGCAACCTTCGCCGAGGCCGGCGTGTCTGGGCCGGCAGGTGCACCATTGCCTGCCTCGTGAGCCTGTTATGAGCCAGGGACTGCGGCTGGCGGTGTCCTGGCTGACGGTCCTCCCGGTAGGGACACCCATCGAGGTGGATCGCGACATGGCCCGCCGGGCGCTGTACTGGGCGCCGGTGGTCGGAGCCGGGTTGGGTCTGCTCGCCGCTGCTCTGCTGACAGCGCTGCACACGCTGGGCGCACCAGCACTGCTTGCCGGCTTGATTGTGGTCGCCACGCTGGCTGGATGCACGCGTGGCATACATCTGGACGGGCTCGCCGACACGGCCGACGGGTTGGGCAGTTACGGAGCACCGCAGCGCGCGTTGGAGGTGATGCGGGATGGTTCGTGCGGCCCGTTCGGCGTGGTGGCTCTGGTGTTGGTGCTGGCCACGCAGGCTACTGCGCTGGCAGCTCTCGCGGCGACCGGCCGGTTGATCCCCGTGGTGCTGTCAGTGGTCGCGGGACGAGCCGCCTTCAGCTGGTGCGCCCGCCAGGGGATGCCCGCGGCCCGGTCCACGGGCTTGGGGGCGCTGGTGGCCGGTAGCCAACCCGTCGCGGTGCCGATGACCTGGTTGCTCATCCTGCTGGCCGGTGGCCTACCGGCGGTGCCCGGCCGACCCTGGCAAGGTCCGCTTGCGGTCGCTGTCGCCGCACTGGCCGTAGTAGCGCTCTGCGCGCATGCCCGCCGCCGCTTCGGCGGGGTCACCGGCGACGTACTAGGCGCCACCAGCGAGCTGACCACCACCATCGTCCTCGCCGCCTGCGCCATAGCCTGACCCGATATGGAGACATATCGGGCTCAAGCCGCCCGCGCAAGCCCGATATGTCTCCATATCGGGGAGAGACGTGGTCAGGTCAGCGGGGTCATCCAGTGGTGCGGGTCGGGAGCGGCGCCGCGTTGGATGGCGGTGAGGGACGCTCGCAGCCGGGCGGTGATCGGACCCGGGGCGCCGGTGCCGATGGTGAACTCACCACCGGAGTGCGCCACCCGGCCCACCGGGGTGATCACCGCGGCGGTACCACAGGCGAAGACCTCCGAAATATCCCCGGTCTGCACACCCTTCTCCCACTCCTCGGTGGAGATCCGCCGTTCCTCGACGCTCAGCCCGTGGTCCCGGGCCAGGGTGAGCAGGGAGTCACGGGTGATACCGGGAAGCAATGCCCCAGTAAGCTCCGGAGTCACCAGCCGGGCCTGCGGTCCCTCGCCGAAGACGAAGTAGAGGTTCATCCCGCCCATTTCCTCTACCCAGCGCCGCTCGACCGCGTCCAGCCACACCACCTGGTCGCAGCCCCGGTCCGCGGCTTGCTGCTGGGCCAGCAGCGAGGCGGCGTAGTTGCCGGCGAACTTGGCGGCGCCGGTACCACCAGGAGCTGCCCGGACATATTCGGTGCACAGCCACACGGCGACCGGTTGTAGCCCGTCTCGGAAATACGGACCGGCGGGGGAAGCGATGAGCAGGTAACGGTAGGCCCTGGCGGGACGCACTCCCAGGCCGACCTCGGTGGCGAACAGCATCGGTCGCAGGTACAGGGACTCTTCCCCGCCAGCGGCCGGCACCCAACCAAGATCGGCGCGCACCAGCTCACGGAGCGAACCGAGGAATAGCTCGTCGGGCAGCTCCGGCATGGCTATCCGGCGAGCCGAGGCACGCAGCCGGGCAGCGTTGGCCAGCGGCCGGAACGAGGAAACTGTGCCGTCTGGCTGCCGGTAGGCCTTGAGCCCTTCGAAGACCGCCTGCCCGTAGTGCAGCACCATGCTGGCTGGGTCCATCACTAGTTGCCGGTACGGGCCGATCTGAGGATCATGCCAGCCTCGACCGGCTGTCCAGCAGATCTCCACCATGTGGTCGGTGAAGTACCGTCCGAAGCCGGGCGCAGCCAGGATCTCCGCCCGCCGCTGCGGTGGCACCGGAGACGGATGGGGCAGCCGGGTGAAGGAAGGCACGGAGCTCATGAGCAGCACGGTATCCCGTCGGGTGGCGAAATGGTAGGACGTCCCACTACTTTACCGTGCGCCATGCTGGCTCACGTGCGCGAGCCGCAAGCCCAGATCAGGACCACCCGTACTCGCCTGGCCGATGGTCGTGCGTTGACCTACTACGACGACCGGGAGCCCTACGTATCGGGCAAGGCCACTCGCCCCCTTCACGACTCCCGGGACCTAGTCCCGGAGCAGGCTCAACCCACCATGCGCCTCGACGTGCTCACCGGGGAATGGGTCATCCTCGCCCCGCACCGGATGGTCCGCACGCACCTGCCCGCAGCGGCACGCTGCCCGCTGTGCCCGAGCCGGCCCGGCTCGGTGACCGAGATCCCCGCCGGCGATTACGACGTGGTGGTGTTCGACAACCGGTTTCCCTCCCTGGCCGCGACCGGGGACCCAGTGCCGGCCCTGGTCGACGGCGACCCTCTGTGGCCACAGCAGCCCGCGCTCGGCCGCTGCGAAGTCGTCTGCTTCACCAGTGCGCACGGTGCCTCGTTCGCTGAGCTCATCCCGCGCCGGGCAGCAACGGTGATCGAGGCGTGGACCGACCGGACCCGGGCACTATCCGCGCTGAGCGAGACCAGGCAGGTGTTCTGCTTCGAGAACCGGGGCGCGGAGACCGGGGTGACCCTGCACCATCCGCACGGCCAGATCTACGCCTACCCGTTCGTGCCGCCACGCACCCAGCAACTGCTGGCGCAGGCAGCGGCGCACCGCAGCCGCACGGGTCGTGATCTGCTCGCCGACGTGCTCGCCGCCGAAACGCGAGCTGGACTGCGGGTCGTGCATAGCGGCACGGCATGGACGGCCTACGTGCCCGCCGCCGCCCGGTGGCCGGTGGAGCTGCACCTGATGCCACACCGGGCAGTGCCCGATTTCGCAGCCCTGGACGCCACGGAACGTTCCGAGTTGGCCACCCTGTACCCGGCGCTACTGCGGCGAGTCGACAGCTTCTTCGCCGACCAGGGCGACCATGGACCGGTGCCGTACGTAGCAGCCTGGCATCAAGCTCCGATCGGTCGCGGACGGAACCTGACCCGGCTCCACCTGCAACTGTTTTCGGTGCGCCGCGCCGCCGGGAAACTCAAGTACCTGGCCGGGTCCGAGTCCGGGATGGGGGTATGGCTCAACGACACGACCCCCGAGCGGATTGCCGGCAGGCTGCGGGAGTTGGCGTGAGCACCGCACTGCGCGCCGCCTTCCGCGCCGCGTTCGATCGGGAACCGCACGGCGTGTGGGCCGCCCCGGGCCGGCTGAACCTGATCGGCGAGCACGTGGACTACGCAGGCGGGCTGTGCCTGCCGCTGGCGCTGCCGCAGCGCACCGTCGTGGCGGCGGCGACCCGAGACGACGGCAGGCTGCGGCTGCGTTCATGGCACCGCGATGCGCAACCCTGGGACGGTGCGTTCGACACGATCGGTCCCGGCCATCCGACCGGCTGGGCGGCCTACCCAGCGGGTGTGGTCTGGGCGCTGGGGCATCCAGCCGGCGGGCTTGACCTGCTCGTCGGCGAGTCGGTGCCGGTTGGAGCGGGGCTCGCCTCCTCCGCGGCCCTGGAATGCGCCGTCGCGCTGGCTATCGATGGGCTGTGCGGGCTAGGGCTGGCCGCGACCACCGCTGGACGGGCACAGCTGGCGGCAGCGTGCCGCCGCGCGGAAAACGACATCGTCGGCGCCCCGACCGGCGGGATGGACCAGCTAGCCTCGCTGTGCTGCACCGCCGGGCACGCCTTGCTGCTGGATTGCCGGGACCAGACGATGCGGCAACTGCCCCTGGATCTCCCCTCCGCAGGATTGCACCTGCTTGTAGTCGATACCGGCGCACCGCATCAGATCGTCGATAGCCAATACGCCGAGCGCCGCCGCAGCGCCGAGCTAGCTGCCGCAGCGCTGGGCGTCGCAACCTTGCGCGACGCCGCGCCGAACCAGGTGGCGCAGCTCACCGATCCCCTGCTGCGCCGGCGGGCGCGGCACGTGGTCAGCGAGATCGCCAGGGTGCAGGCCGTCGTGGCGCTGCTGGAGTCCGGCCGGGTCAGTGATATCGGACCGCTGCTGTACGCCTCGCACGCGTCGTTGCGCGATGACCTGGAAGTCTCCACTCGCGAGCTGGACCGGGTGGTCGACGCTGCCCGCGCCGCTGGGGCGCTGGGTGCCCGGATGACCGGCGGCGGGTTCGGCGGCTCCGCTCTGATCCTGGTGGAGCGAGCTGCCACCGGCACGGTCACTCGTGCCGTGGCTCGTGAGTGCGTAACAGTGTTGTAGCACCGGATGCCACTTACGAGCGCACCCGAGTGCGGACGAAAGGTGGTTTGACGACCTCGCAGAGCAATCCCCGGCCGCGGACATCGACCTCGACGGTGGCACCGGGCTGCACAGTGCGGTCCAGCAGCGCCAGAGCGATCCCGGTGCGCAAGGTTGGGGAGAAGGTGCCCGAGGTGGTTTCCCCCAGGAGTTCGCCCGTTGTAGACCGCACTGCCATGTGTGGGCGCGGCACTCCGCGCGCGATGGCCCGCAGCCCACGCAGCCGCCGCGCTGGACCGCTATCTCGCTCGGCGAGCAGCGCCTCCCGTCCCCAGAAAGCCGGCTTGTCCCAGCCGATCGCCCAGGACAGACCAGCCTGCAGCGGGGTGATGTCCAGGCTGATGTCCTGGCCGTGCAAGGGGTAGCCCATCTCGGTGCGCAACGTATCCCGGGCGCCGAGCCCACACGCCCGGCCACCGAGCGGACCCGCAGCGGCAAGCAGCGCCTCCCATAGCGCCGGCGCATTCCCCCAACGCGGGAACAGTTCGTAGCCACGCTCGCCGGTGTAACCGGTGCGGCCTATCCGCATCGGCACGCCGGCATACTCGGTATCGACGAAACTGAGATAATCCAGCTCGGCCACCGCCAGCCCGACGGCGCTGAGCAGCTCGACCGAGCGGGGGCCTTGCACGGCAAGCACCGCGTACTGGTGATGCACATCGGTCACCGTGACAGCCAGCGGCGCCGCAGCAGCCAGCTGGGCCGCGACTGCCGCCGCGTTAGCCGCATTCGGCACGCAGAACACCTCATCCGGATCGACCAGATAGGCGATCAGGTCGTCCACGACCCCGCCGTCTTCGGTACAGCACAGGGTGTACTGGACCTGCCCTGAGCCGATCTTGGCGAGGTCCGCGGTGAGGCATGAGTTGACGAAGTCCACCGCTCCCCGACCGGTGATGACGACCTTGCCGAGGTGGGTGACGTCGAACACCCCTACCGCTTCTCGCACGGCAGTGTGTTCGGCGACAACACCCCCACCGGGGTAGCTGATCGGCATCTCCCATCCGCCGAACGCGCCGAGCGTGGCGCCGGCCTCGACGTGTGCGGCGTGCAGGGGTCCGCGGTGCAGCTCAGGATTCACGGCTATGGAACGCTACCTTCCAGGGTTGTTGTCAGTGCGCCACGCCCACTGCATCGCGAACCGACTGATCAGCGAGGAGATCACCGTGACCACCCCGACGCTGCGCCTCACCGATGCCTCGGTGGCCACCGCGACCGTCGATGCCCTTGTGGTAGGCACCGCGTGCGGCGAGGGTGGTCCCCGGCTTCTGCCGGGCAACGAGGAGGTCGAGGCGGCGTTCGACGGTGGGCTCGCCGACCTGCTAATGGTGCTGGGTGCGCGAGGCAAAGCCGACGAGGTGGTCAAGGTTCCCACCCGGGGGGCCATCCGTGCCCCGCTGCTGATCGCCACCGGGCTCGGCGAGGTCAACGGCGAGCCCAGCAGCGAACAGGTACGCCGGGCCGCTGGCGCTGCGGCCCGGGCGCTGTCCGGCAAGTCTCGAGCACTCACGACGCTGTCCCGGATCGACCTGGTAAGCGCGGCGGAGGGCACCGCGCTGGGCTGCTATGCGTTCACCGCCTACCGGTCCCGCAACGGTGATGCGCCGCTGGAACAGATGGATCTATCGGTGCCTTCGGCCAGTGACCCTGCGGCGAACCAGAGCCTCGCCAGAGCCACCGTGATAGCCGAATCGGTGATGGCTGCCCGTGACCTGGTCAACACCCCACCCAACGACCTCTATCCCGCCTCCTTCGCTGATCGCGCCGTGAGCCTCGCCGAGGCCGCTGGCCTACACACCGAGGTGCTCGACGAGAAGGACCTGCTGCGCGAGGGCTACGGCGGCATCCTCGGTGTCGGCGGCGGATCGTCGCGCCCACCACGGCTTGTCCGGCTGCATCATGCCCCAGCGGCGCCGAGGGCGAAGGTGGCACTGGTCGGCAAGGGAATCACGTTTGACACCGGCGGCATCTCGATCAAGCCCGCGGCGAAGATGGAAGAAATGACCATGGACATGGCTGGCGCGGCCGCCGTCATCGTGAGCACCGTGCTGGCCGCCCGCCTGGAACTCCCGGTCGAAGTGATCGCCACCGTGCCGATGGCCGAGAACATGCCCTCGGCCACCGCCTACCGGCCCGGAGATGTCCTGACGATGTACGGCGGAACCACCGTGGAGGTCATCAATACCGACGCCGAAGGCCGCCTGATCCTCGCTGACGCGCTGGTCCGCGCCGCGCAGGACAATCCGGACTACTTGATCGACACCGCCACGTTGACCGGCGCCCAGATCGTTGCGCTCGGCAAACGGACACCGGGAATCATGGGCACTCCAGAGTTCCGCGACCGGGTCACCGCAATTTCTCAGGAAGTCGGGGAGAACGGCTGGGCCATGCCGCTACCCGAACATTTGCGCTCCGACTTGGACTCCAAGCTCGCTGACATCGCCAATGTGGCAGAACACCGCTGGGGCGGCATGCTCGCCGCCGGAGTGTTCCTGTCCGAGTTCGTACCCGAGGGCATTCCCTGGGCCCACCTGGATATCGCGGGCCCGGCCTACAACACCGGCTCGGCCTGGGGATATACCGGTAAGGGAGGCACCGGAGTACCGGTGCGCACCCTGGCCGCAGTCCTGGCGGACATCGCCGCCCGCGGTTGAGACGCTAGTCGCGCTGGCGTTGGCGGGCGGTGTAGTCGCGCATCCGCTGCGGGTACCCGACGAGAGCAACGTCATAGAGCGGGATCCGCAGGCGCTTGGCCAACCGCCGCGCACCGGTCGCGCCGTCGACCCTGCGCCGGGTCCACTCACCGTCGTGCGCGACCAGCACGACGGTGGTCTCGGTGACCATGGTTCGGGGCTCGACGAACGCCTCGACTCCGCTGCGCGCCGCCGCCCACTGTTCTAGGTGGTCAAGGTCCGCGCTGGAGGCAGCGCGCGCCATCCCGCTGCGCTGCCTACCCAGCAGCCGATCGAGCACACCCACTCACACACCTCCTCCACTACCGGCCTTCGGTAATCGCGCCAGCTCAATGCACCTGCCGGCAACTCGTCGGCACGGCAGGGCGATCTCGCCCACATCGCAGACGCCCGGAGCATGGTGACAAGATGGCAGTGGCGCCCAGTGCCACGTTACCGACGTCTGCTCCAGGAGCGTGTCAGTGCCAGACACCCCAGTGATCACTACTTCGTCAAGCCCGGAGACATCCGCCGACCTGGTAGTCCTCGGCGGCGGCTCGGGCGGTTACGCCTGCGCGTTGCGTGCCGCGCAGCTGGGCCTGACCGTCGTCCTGGTGGAGAAGGACAAGCTTGGTGGTACCTGCCTGCACCGCGGCTGCATCCCGACCAAGGCATTGCTGCAGGCAGCGGAGGTAGCCGACGCCGCTCGCCACGGTCCTCAGTTCGGGGTGAAGACCGCGCTTGAAGGCATCGACATGGCAGGTGTCAACAAGTACAAGGACGGCGTCGTCACCAAGATGTACAAGGGTTTGCAGGGTTTGGTGTCCTCCCGGGGGATCAACTACGTCGAGGGCACCGGACACTTCGTCGCGCCGAACGCCGTCGACGTCGACGGGCAGCGCTACACCGGGCGCAACGTCGTGTTGGCCACCGGTTCCTACGCCAGGTCGCTGCCCGGTCTGGAGATCGGCGGCCGGTTCATCACCAGCGATCAGGCATTGAATCTGGACTACCTGCCCGATCGTGTGGTCGTGCTGGGCGGCGGCGTGATCGGAGTCGAGTTCGCCAGTGTGTGGCGGTCCTTCGGGGCCGAGGTAACCGTGGTCGAAGCACTGCCCAGGCTCCTGCCGGCAGAGGACGACTTCTGCTCCAAGCAGCTGGAGCGGGCATTCCGCCGGCGCGGCATCACTTTCAAGACCGCAGCCCGGGTCACCGGAGCGAGCCAGTCGGAATCCGCGGTCATGGTAAGCCTCGAGTCCGGAGAGCAGCTCGACGCCGACCTCCTGCTGGTTGCCGTCGGCCGGGGACCGAACACCGCGGAGGCCGGGTATTCCGAGGCCGGCGTGCGGATGGAACGCGGCTTCGTGCTCACCGACGACCGGCTGCGAACCAACCTCGGCGGGGTGTACGCGCTGGGCGACATCGTGCCCGGGTTCCAACTCGCCCATCGCGGGTTCGCCCAAGGCATCTTCCTCGCCGAGCAGATCGCCGGGCGCAAACCCACCCCCATCGACGAGGACGGCATCCCGCGGGTGACCTACTGCGAGCCCCAAGTGGCCTCGGTCGGGCTTACTGAAGCCCAGGCCAGGCAGCGCCACGGCGAGGTCGAGACGGTCACCTACGACCTGGCCGGCAATGGCAAGAGCGTCATCCTGCAGACCCGAGGTGCGATCAAGCTGGTGCGCGCTAAGAACGGTCCTGTGGTCGGCATCCACATGGTCGGCGACCGGGTTGGCGAGCTGGTCGGTGAGGCCCAGCTGATCGTCAACTGGGAGGCTTATCCGGACGACGTCGCTGCACTGGTACACGCCCACCCGACCCAGAACGAGGCGCTCGGCGAAGCTCACCTCGCGCTGGCCGGCAAACCACTGCACGCACACGGCTGAGGCGACCAGGCTGAGGCGTAGTCGAGGCGCAACCGACAAGGCGCACACAAGGACGGAAGACGACGAGAGTCGAGGCAACAGATGGCGTACTCCGTGGCGATGCCTGCGCTCGGCGAGAGCGTCACCGAGGGGACGGTGACGCGCTGGCTCAAGCAAGTGGGTGAGACCGTCGAGGTGGATGAACCACTGGTGGAAGTGTCCACCGACAAGGTCGATACCGAGATCCCTTCGCCAGCAGCTGGCGTACTGGAACGGATCGTGGTGCCCGAGGACGAAACCGTCCAAGTCGGCGCAGAACTCGCCGTGATCGATGATGCGTCCGGCGCGCCTGCACCGGCACCCAGCATGCCCCGTCACGCGGCACCGAGTCCCCCGCCGTCTCCTCCCGGCCACGTGGATTC
>DASQVU010000163.1:0-5127 GCA_035640615.1 Pseudonocardiaceae bacterium | reverse complement strand
GGCTCGCGGTGCCGAGCGTGGTGGTGATCACCGAGCCGGCCGCGCACCTGCTGTGGCTGCACCCGGGAACTGATCTGTTTGTCTGCCCTTACCCGTGGATCGCTGCGGCAGCACGGGAGCGGACCGGGCGAGCGGCGTGTGCACCGGGTCCGGTCGTGGCGGCGCGCTTCCTGCAGCCGGGCGATGCGGCCCGCGGGAGGCGATCGATGGAGCTAAGTCCCGGGCAGGACGCGGTGTTGGTCTCGGCCGGCTCGTGGGGGGTCGGTGCGGCGCAGACCACGGCGAGGCTGTTGACCAACCTCAACGGGGTATGCCCGGTCGTACTGTGCGGCCACAACGAGCAGCTGCGGCGCCGCATCGCTGGCCTGCCCCGGTGCCGGGCGCTGGGATGGCGCGATGACCTTCCGGACTTGTTTGCGGCCAGCGCGGTGCTGGTTGACCAGTCCGGCGGCAGCACCTGTGCTGAGGCGTTCGCCGCCGGATTGCCGGTGGTAACCCACCGCCCGCTGCCGGGTCATGGCCGGCTGGGCGTGCAGGCATTGGCCCAGGCGGGGCTGGTGTCGGCGGCGCCGGACGGCCCTGCGCTGCTGGAGATGGTCGATGCGCTGCGCCGCCCGGGCAGGCGGCGTGCGGCGCAGCTGGCTCGCGCTGCCGCGGTGTTCGTGCAGGACCCCGCCGAGGTCTTGATGCGGTGGGTCGCGATCGAGCAGGCTCGCCGGTCGGGCAGCGCTGGCAGCTCGCGTTCGCGGGTGGCTAAGGAGCCGGTGTCGTTTGGCGCGCGGATGGTGATGTGGGCGTCGTCGGCCCGTAAACGGTGATCAACGACGAGCGGGACAGCAGGAGGCTGCCGGCCAGGACCATCACAGCGCCGGCGGCGGTAGGAATGATCCACAAGCCGCCGCGGAGCTGCTCGCCGAACACCAGCACCCCGTAAATGATGCTGGATAACGGGTCGCAGGTGGTGATCGTAGGTTGGGCGGCCACGAGGAACACCGTGATACCTGTGGTGAGCACCACCGCCCCTGCCCACTCGCGTCACCGCAACTGCCCGTCCGACAGCGACCGGGCCGTTCCCGGCGCAAAGAGCAGGTTCGTGGTGAGTAGCGGCTCGACCAGGCTCACGTGAGCGTCCTGGCCGCCCAGCGTCAGCGCACCAACACCTGCCCGCTGACCATGGCCGCGATCCCCGCCAGCCACACCGGCTTGCCGGTCAGGTCAGCGGACAGCCGCAATGGGTGCGCCCGCACACCCCAAGCGACGGCCGGCGTAGGTATCCCAGATGGCGCGCTATCTTACCGGCGGCGGATCCGGGTGACCCGGGTGCGATGACGGTGATTGCGTCGAAACAGCAGTTCGCCGGTGACAGCCAGTCACTTCCAAGAACATCGCGTTTGTGGCGGTCACGGCGGTCGTCGCACCCTCACCGAGCCTCACCAGGCGCCACGCTCAGAGAGATCCCATCGTCCTAAGTCCGGAAGGAGAAGCCTTATGCGAGCGCAGGCAACATCGGCGGCAGCACTGGTAGTCACCACGGGACTCATCGGCTTGGCTGGTCCTGAGGCCGCAGCGTCCCCGGCCGGCGACCATGCCGTCATGACCCACATCACCGGTACGGCGGGGAATTCCGGTCAGTTGCTCTGCGGAGCCACCACCCGCACCAAGGGCTTGCCGGGAAGTATCGACATGATGCTCAACCACGCCCCAGCAGGGCAACTGATGATCAGGCTGCAGAATGCCAAAAACGGGCAGTATTTCGGGCAGCCGAAGATGGTCAACGCTGGGAAGGCAACCGCGACCCTGGTCAGCGACGTTCTGGCCGGCACCCAGTTCCATGTCTGTGCGGCCAGCCCTAACGGCTCCCCCGGCGGCCCTTACGACGCCGACCTCTCCTACTGAATCTCGATTCAGTGACCTCTGCCTGTATTGATCTGCCACGACAGGCAACATGCCCGCAGGCCAAAGACTGGCGGTGCGCACAGTTAAGCCGTTGAGCATGGCGGCGTGGTCCCGTTGCAGCCCGGCGATGAGGCCCGTCGTCACACTCGTCGCGCCCGACTGGCCCGCGATGGTCTGGCGCTGGCGCAGGACATGGTGCAGCACGAAGAACCTGATGGGCAGGCCAGGCGCCGGAAAGCCACCCACCGGCGTAGCGGGCAGTCAACCTCGTGGCTGATGCGGCCCCGGTCAGGCTAGGTTGACCAGTGGAACGCAGGGCACGCCACGAAGATCGGTAGTCGGCATTATTCGGACCCAGTCGTGGCGGCTGGTGGTATCCCCTTCGGTGAGATGACGACTGAACATGAGATGCCAAACGGTGATGGGCGCGCTGTTGGCCGCGGCGACGCTCGCGGCGTGTGACGTGGCGACGCCGCCCACGGCCGGTTCCCGGTCGCCGTCTGAGACCATGGTCGCGACGACGACACCCAAGCCGCCGGCCGCTGCCGCGGGTCTGGTCTTTGCGGGTACCACGATGCTCGGTCAGCGCGATGCCAGCGGTTCAGAAGACGATCCAGCGGCCTACCACTACCGGCTCCGGTATTCTCTCGATCAGTTCACTACGGTACAAACCGTGGACCCAAACGGCCATCCGGGTCTTTTTGGTACTCGCGTTACCGCCTCTGCCACGGTGCGCGTGACCAATGTGACCCCGCACCGCGAGGTACCCCTCAATGATCTCAGTGGGGTGATGCTCGGAGGTGCCTACCAGATTGACCGAGGTATCTGCCACCAGCGGCACATCCCTATCGCCGATCGTGCGAACTACTGTTTTGTCAGTTTCTGGACCAGCCCTGATAGCCCCGGCGACTTGGCCGTGGACCAGACCAGGCAGCTTGGCAATAGCTCACCGACGAGCTGGGATATCCCGCCGCTGGTCAAAACCGAGAACGACATGCTGGTGAAAGATCTTCTTTCCCCCGACGTGTATTTCGTCGCCAGCCTGAGTCACGGCTATTATTTCGTGCCGAAAAACCGGTGCACCATCTCCTTCGATCTCACCGCCGGGCACGCGATCATCGATACCCAGCCACACGTCAATGTCTGCCTCGACGCCTGAGCGGGACAGCTCCCGCACGCTGCGGGCCTGCCGTGGCCGGAAATGACGGATCGTCGCTGGGGACCGCCGCCCGCGGTGGCCGAGTGAACATCGGCGGTCGGCGATGATGGGGCCGGCCCCGGGTAGTGGTCGAGGTGTTGAGCTGGGCCTGCTGGTGTTCGCCGCTGGGTTAGTCACACTGGCGTTAGTGCTGGTCGAGGCGGGTCAGACCGAGCAGCTGTCGCGGTCGTTGCTGTATCTGGGCCTGGCCTATTTGGGTATGTTCGCCGTCGCACACGCGGCGGTGCGGTGGTGGGCGCCCTACGCTGACCCGTTGATCTTGCCGTGTGTGGCCTTGCTCAATGGCCTGGGTCTAGTGATGATCCACCGGCTCGACCTGGCCGGGACGGTCCCGGTACCGGTGGGGGTCCGGCTGTGGTGAGTGCCGATGCCGCTCGGCAGGTGGTGTGGACCGCGGTGGCCGTGGCGTTGTTCGTGGTGGTGTTGTGGCGGGTGAATGACCATCGCCGCTTGGCGTCTTATGGCTACACCTGCGGCCTGGTGGGATTGGGATTGCTGGTCTTGCCTGGCGTGCTGCCGGCGAGCGTGTCCCAGGTCAATGGGGCCAAGCTGTGGCTGCGGCTGGGTGGGTTGTCGATCCAGCCCGGTGAGTTCGCCAAAATTCTGATCATCGTGTTCGTCGCGGTGTTCTTAGTGAATAACCGGGAATTGTTCACCACCGCAGGCCACCAGGTGCTCGGCATGACTTTCCCCCGACCCCGCGATCTCGCACCGCTGCTGGTCGCCTGGGGGCTCTCGGTCGGGGTGTTGGCGTTGGAAAAAGAGCTGGGCGCCTCACTGCTGATCTTCGGCGTGATACTGGCGATGGTGTACACGGCCACCCAACGGCTGTCCTGGGTGCTGCTCGGGCTGGTGTTCTTCGCCGCCGGTAGCGTCGCCGCCTACCAGCTGTTCTCCCACGTCCGCATCCGCGTGCAGGTGTGGTCGGACCCGTTTGCGCACTACTACGAATCGGGCTACCAGGTTGCCCAGTCACTGTTCGGGCTGGCCACCGGAGGCCTGGCGGGCACCGGCCTGGGCGGCGGGCGACCCGAATTGGTCCCGGTGGCGAACTCCGATTTCATCATGGCCGGCATCGGCGAAGAGCTCGGCCTGATCGGCCTGGCGGCGGTCCTGATGATCTACCTGCTGCTGGTCACCCGGGGCTTCCGAGCCGGCCTCTCCGTCCGCGATACCTTCGGCAAACTCCTGGCCGCCGGCCTGTCCATCACCCTCGCGCTGCAGGTGTTCATCGTAACCGGCGGCGTCACCAACCTCATCCCGGAAACCGGCCTGACCACACCGTTCCTGTCCTATGGCGGGTCATCCCTGCTAGCCAACTACATGCTCATCGCGCTGCTGCTGCGCATCTCCCACGCCGCCCGCCAACCCGCACCCACCACCCCACCCGAACCCCACCCCGTGCCGCTCGCCTCCGCCACCACTGAACTCATCACCCGCCCGGGCTGAGCTTCCCTTCGTAACCCGAACCTTGGCCAGCATGGCCGCCACCTGGCGCGTCTCCTCGCGGGTGAGATCAACGACAACCGTGACCGGCAGATCAACGAGTGTGTCCAGCACCTCGAGGTCTGCTGGCGGTCACGCTGTGGATGACCCGCTACTTAGACGCCGCGGTCTTCGTCCGCTCGGCGTAGCGCTCACCACGAGCGGTCGGCGATGCCAGCTGAGCAGCCATGTGCTCCCCCACCGGCCACGGCACATCCAGCGGATCTCCAGGAACAATCCGAGGTAGCGCACCATGCAGATCTTCAGTGCAAGCACCAACCGGTGTCCATCGGTACGTCGCAGGCGATCAGATCACGATCGTCGTCATCCAGGAAGAAAAACCGCTCCAACTCCGGCCGCATCGGCATCTCTCGAAACAACCCGTACGCGGCAACTTGCTCATCAGTCAGAAACCCCACCGGCATGACCGCGCACCGTAGTAACCGCGATCACCTCAGCGGATCGATCGCACCATGATCAATCTCGGCGCCAACGGCTGTTCCGCTGCTACTCAACCCCGGATATCC
>DASQVU010000162.1:0-3554 GCA_035640615.1 Pseudonocardiaceae bacterium | reverse complement strand
GCCGGCTTTGTCGGCGACCACCACGTCACCGGCATCCACCGCAGCTCGCAGCTCCATACCGGTACCCACCAGCGGAGACTCGCTACGCAGCAAGGGCACGGCCTGGCGCTGCATGTTGGCGCCCATCAGGGCCCGGTTGGCGTCGTCGTGCTCCACGAAGGGGATCATCGCGGTGGCTACCGAGACCATCTGCTGCGGCGAGACGTCCATGTAGTCGACACCGAGCGGATCGATCGAGTCCACCTCGCTGCCACCCTTACGCCGCACCAGCACGCGGTCTTCCGCGAAGGAACCGTCGTTGTTGAGCACCGCGTTGGCCTGCGCGATGATGTGCCGGTCTTCCTCGTCAGCGGTCAGGTAGTCGACCTGTTCGGTGACGAAACCATCGACGACCTTGCGGTAGGGCGTCTCGATGAAGCCGAACGGGTTGACCCGGGCGTAGGAAGACAACGACCCGATCAATCCGATGTTCGGACCCTCAGGGGTCTCGATCGGGCACATCCGGCCGTAGTGCGAGGAGTGCACGTCGCGGACCTCGAAGCCGGCCCGCTCACGGGACAGACCCCCAGGACCCAGTGCGGACAGCCGCCGCTTGTGAGTCAACCCAGCCAGCGGGTTGGTCTGGTCCATGAACTGAGACAGCTGCGACGTCCCGAAGAACTCCTTGATCGCCGCAACCACCGGGCGGATATTGATCAAAGTCTGTGGCGTGATGGCCTCGACGTCCTGGGTGGTCATCCGTTCCCGGACCACCCGCTCCATGCGGGACAGCCCAACCCGGATCTGGTTTTGGATCAACTCGCCGACGGTGCGCAGGCGGCGGTTACCGAAGTGGTCGATGTCGTCGGTCTCCACCGGTACGAAATCATCGGGGAACTCCGGCGCAGCCGGCATCGTCGTCTCACCTGCGTGCAGCCGCACCAGGTAGTCGATCGTGGTGACGATGTCGTCCTCGGTAAGCACCCCGCTGTTGTAGGGCAGCGTCAGGCCCAGCTTCTTATTGGCCTTGTAGCGACCGACCTTGGCCAGGTCGTAGCGCTTGACCTTGAAAAATAAGTTCTCCAGCAGTGCCTGGGCACTTTCCTTGGTGGGTGGCTCGCCCGGGCGCAGCTTGCGGTAGATGTCCAGCAGCGCCTCGTCGGGGCCGCCGGTGTGATCCTTCTCCAGGGTGGCGAGCAGGGTTTCGGAGTGCGCGAACCGGGCGGCGATCCGCTCTGCCGTCCAGCCCAGCGCCTTGAGCAGCACCGTCACCGGCTGGCGGCGCTTGCGGTCAATGCGCACGCCCACTGTGTCGCGCTTGTCGACATCGAACTCCAGCCACGCGCCGCGACTGGGAATGATCTTGACGCTGTAGACGTCCTTGTCGGTGGTCTTGTCCACGGCGTGGTCGAAGTACACGCCGGGGGAGCGAACCAGCTGCGAGACGACCACGCGCTCGGTGCCGTTGATGATGAAGGTGCCCTTGGACGTCATCATCGGGAAGTCACCCATGAACACCGTCTGGGACTTGATCTCCCCGGTGTTGTTGTTGGTGAACTCGGCGGTGACGAACAGCGGCGCCGCGTAGGTCATGTCCTTGTCCCGGCACTCCTCGACAGAGGCCTTGACCTCGTCGAAGCGCGGGTCGGAGAAGGACAGCGACATCGAGCCGGAGAAGTCCTCGATCGGAGAGATCTCCTCGAGCACCTCGGCGAGGCCACCGATGGGGTCCTCGTCACCCGCGTCGATGCGGCGCTGGTACCACTCGTCGGCGCCGACGAGCCACTCGAACGATTGGAGCTGCAAGTCCAGCAGGTCGGGCACCTGGAGCGGCTCGCGGATCTTCGCGAAAGAAGGCCGGGTCGGGGCTCCCGGGAGGCGGGGTACTGAGTTGTTCGCAGCAGGGGTCTTGGTCGGGCGGGAGACTGCCAAGATTGCGTCCTTCCGAACACTAGCGCTGCCGAGCGCCGGAGCCATGGTTCCAGGCGGGTTCTCCTGGCGGGTCAAATAAGACTCCCGGCGCGTGTTGGTGCAGTTGCTGATGGAGTTGTGAGATGGTGTACGTGTCTGGTCGATGAAGTTGTCGTTGGAAACTGCAGCCGCAGCGGTGAGCCTGAAGCTTCAGCTACCATCAACGCTGACGCAGCTCGACGCGCCCTGCGCGCAGTAAGTCCCGCGGGCAGGGGGCTAGAAAAGGGCAGCGCAAAGAGGCAGTCTAGCCGCTAAGACGGCGACTGTCCAGCGCCGAGGAAGTTCGGCGTAATCGTGGTCCTAGAGTGACCTGCCAGGCGGCCGCAGTCAAGAGTTCATCGTCCGATCAGTGGTCGGATGTGCACGATCAGCGGCCATTTTCCGATCGGCGCGACCGATCAGCGCAGAAACGGGCCATTCATCGAACTGCTGCGGTCCGACACCGCTTCCCACCCGTTGTGCTCAGAATGGTTGCACGTCGGCGACCTTCCAGCTGCTGGCGGTCCGCTGCACGGTAACCCGCAGCCTTCCGGCCGTAAGCAGTGGCTGCGCCTGGCCGCTCCGGTTGGCTTGCTGGTCGATAAACACCACCACGACCGCCCGATCGCCATCGAGCAGCTTGACGGCCAGCGCGGGCACGGTCGCCACCACCACGGCCTGCTGCCCGGGCGCCAGCTGACGTACCCAGCGAATTGGCGATGGTAGTCGGAAGCGAACGGCCGGTGATCACGGCGGCGGCGCATTCGTTGTCGTCGAGCCGGGCGAAGTCGTAGGAGAACACACGTTCCACCGCATCCCGGACCTGCCCGGACACCTCGGCGGTGGGGCCGCGGTCGAGCAACGCGCGGTTGCTGGTCGCCGCTGATCCGCGCAGCGCATCGGTTTCGCCGTGCAGCCATGCCCCCATGCCCAGGGCGGCCAGCACGACGGCGATCAGTGCCACCCGTACCGCGGTCCGCCACCGCGAGTGCCCTGGGAGTTCCTCGCCGACGGGCACCTCCACCGCGCTGGGAGGCGGTTCTTCCAACGCGACCGCCGCGGAGCAGCCGGGATGTTGCCGACCGGCGACTCGCGACCGGCGGCGCACTGGATGCGGACGCTGCGGTGGTGGCCGTCTTCGTGTCCGTGATGACGTGCGCGTAGGTCACCCGGTTGGCTCGTACCTCATCGAACAGCGGACCGGTCGCCGACTGCTCCCACAGCCGCAACCCGTCCTGTACCTGGCGGTAGTCGAGGGTATTGAGGTTGATCGCAGCCTGCTGGGCGTCTTGCAGCACGGCGTCGCGGGCGGTGGCTGCGGCAAGGGCGGCGAGCGCCGCAAGGACGGCGGTGAGCCTCACGGTGGGCCAGGGTAGAGATGTGACGGTGGGTGATGACCTGCGATCCTCAGTTGTCACGCTCCAAGATCGACACCAGATCCTGATCTGCCGGCCAGCGGCACGGACCGCAGGAAGCTGACCCATGGTCGATGAGCTCCCGATCGGCACCGGCGTGCTGGTCCGGGAGGGCGGGATCACCGACCCGGCGTGCAGCGTCGGGCCGTCACCGCGTACTGGCCGCAGGTCTACGAACTGCTCGCCGATCACAGACAGGTTGCTCACCGG
>DASQVU010000161.1:0-2823 GCA_035640615.1 Pseudonocardiaceae bacterium | reverse complement strand
ACCTCGTCGAAATCTTCGGGTTTCTGGCCAGGGATGAGTCGCACCCGTACCAGATCCCACGACGCACCGGACCGCACTTTAACCACTTTGGGCAGCTGGGCTGGAGCTATCGTGCGCCGGTTTCGGCTCAAGGCCCGCGCTAGCGGAGTGACCGCGAGCACGACCGGCACCGCTTCTTGCCTGATCCCTAGGCCGCAGGCATGCAGCCAGCCGGGCAGCTTCGGGGCGTAGATGGTCCAGCGCAGCCACCAGGCCCGCAGGTGCCGACCCGCCCACACATCAAATGAGGCCAGGGCGAGCAGCCGCCATCCGACGAGCACCGAGGCAACCACCGCTACGGTGATCGCCAGCGATACTGGACCCCACCAATGACACCAGGCGTCCAGCGCCACCAGGGTCAGGCTGGTCCGCCAATGGATCAGCGTCTGACGCAGCGCCCACACCAGAGCTTTGATCATTAGCCACAGCGCGAGGAAGACCACCGCTGCGGCGGCCAACGCCTCCGCGATCTTGATCAGTACCCGGCCGATCTTGGCCAGCACCCAGACCACGATGCCCAGCGCGCCGCCACCGCCAATTAACAGGGCGATCGTTTGCGCGTCCATCACCGATCACCTCCGGAACTCGTCGGGGCAATCGCGATGTCTTTTCGATTGTTGCTGTTGTCATTCCAACCGGTCAGGGGACTTGCGCCCAGGCCGGTGGCTCTGCGTATGCTCACTACTGTTCACCTCTTGCTCGGGTGGACAGCGCAGAAGCGGACCAGGTTGGTAGCCGAAGAATCCGCTTCTGCGCCTACGTCGATGGTGTGATTGATGAGGGCGTGCGGCATTACCGCACTACCCCTGGTGCGTTGATTGTGCTGCTGAATTTCGTGGTGACTGTTACTGCAGGCGGCGGCAGCTTTCGCAGATCGGCTTAACACCGTCGGGCAACAACGCATAAGTTCCGCACCGCTGGCAGGTCTGTCACGTCAAAGCAAGCCGCCATCGGCGTGCCCGCTGCCGCTGGAGTCGCATGGACCACCACCGTCGCCAGCGCATCACCACCTCCCGCGCCTGCCTCGGCAAAAAGTTGCTCACCTCCCCATTTCCGCGCGGGCTTGTTTGCCTGGTGCGAATTCCTGCGGAACAGTCAGCACGATGACGTCGCCGGCGTGGCAGGTCTGCCAGATGGCGTTATCCAGCCGTACTGGAAACAGACCCAGCCACCCCGGTACGCACTCCCGCTGATACGCCATCACCGTGCCCGTGTGCTGGGCCGCGTCCTTGAGCTGAACCCGGGTGCCTGCGGGCAAGCCCGGTGCACCGAGACAGCCCCCAGCCAGCGCCCGTAACGGTCGGGTGGCCACCGAGCGCCCCGCATCGGGCAGCGGTGCTCGTGTTGACACCACGGAGCTGGTCATGCCGCAGTCCGGGCCGACGTCTCGCCTGGGTCGGGAGCAGACCTGCTTGTCACGAACTTGCTCGAGCCCGACACCGTGGTTGACGTGCTGCCGGGTGCTTTCATGCCGGTGGCCCGGATGACCCAGGTGATCCACTTGGCTTGGCCGGAGGCTTCGGCGCGGGGTGCCACGGTCATGCCTTCCAGCACCACCGGGCGAAACGGCAGGCCGGCCACCGCGGCCGGGGGGACCGGCTGGTGCGGGCAGGCGAACTCGACCGCGATCGACTTCTCCCGGTCTTTGTCTGCTGCCGGGTCGGCGAACGTGCCCCGATACAGCGGCAGACCGGTCACCTCATCCACCCGGGGCCGGACGGGCCGGTTGCGGGCGCGGTCTTCTTGGGATTGGTATTCGGTCACCGCCTGGATCTCTCCCACCAGGAACAGTCCTTGCGGGAACCACTCGTCGAAGTCAGCTGTGAGTCGAAGATTCTTCGGAGCTGGCATCGTGATCACCACCTTGTGCTCGTATGTGTTGTTGCACTGTCTCGTCTGCTGCGTGGATGAGCATTTCTCCTATCGCGCGTGCTTCCTCAACGCTGAATTTCAGACCGCGTAAGCCCGGGATGGCGAGTACGAGTCGGTCGCCGTCGGGGAAGACCCAGATGTATCGCTCGGCGCCTTCGACCACTATTCCGTCGGCAGGGTTTACCTTGGGTGCGCGGGAGCGTCGTGTTCGGGTGGTCATCCTGTGGTCCTCTCACTGGTCCGTCCCCCTTCGTGTCGTGGGTTGTTCTCGGACGCCGATACCATGCCCCCGATTGGCCGAATCGCCAACCGAGACCGCGCATATGCGCTCGAAGAAAGCCCGCATATATGCGCGGCGCGCATATGCGCTGGTCACGGGTTCGGGTGCGATACACTCCCGCGCATACGCCGCAGGAGGGAGCGTCGATGAGCGATCACCAGGCAGGCTGCCCTTGCCCGTCAAGCAGCACTGGTGACGACCTCACGGAAAACTGCGAATCATGCGGAGAAGCCACTCAGGACCAGGCGGAGGTGGCTCCCGTCTTAGCTGCCGATTTCTGGGAACAACCGGAAATTCGATCGGCCCTGCTCAGTCGGCACTTTGGTCGCTTCCTGCGCACCTACCGGACCAGTCAATCCCCCCAGATCAAGCAGACCCAGCTGGCCCGGTGGCTGGGCATCACTCAGGGCCAGCTCAGCCGGATCGAGCGTTCGTCGACACCCATCGGCGATCTCCATAAGCTGGACGCCTGGGCACGCGCGCTGCATGTCCCGGTGGACCGACTGTGGTTTAACCCGGCATCTGCCTCATCCAGTCCGGAGGACACGGCAGCAAATCCAGCTATCGTGGAGGAGCCGCAGCATAACGAAGAGAGTGACGTGCGCCGACGAGACTGGTTGAAAGTCGCCGGG
>DASQVU010000160.1:0-7089 GCA_035640615.1 Pseudonocardiaceae bacterium | reverse complement strand
GCTACCTCAGACTTGATCTCGTAGACAAATACCGATCCTCCGACAGATCGACATCGAGCCCGGCGAAATGTATTGCCGGCTAACAGAAATGCGGCTTGCAAATCCACTTTGAGGAGTCAGTAACATGCAGTACTCCCGGAGAGGGCGAGCAGCGGACGTTGGAATAGACATAGGTCAGCCAGTACTTGCACTTTGCGGCCGATGTTACGACCAGCGGGACCACATTCTGAACTTCACTCACCGAATCGTCGTTGGCGATCGACAAGAGTTGGTCTATCGGTATGACTCCACAACCTGAGCCTAGACCTGACGACCTCACAATCCGGAAGGTTTCCTCCCGAATCGTATACTCGAATCAGTGATGCAACTGCGTGAAGACGTGATCGAACGCCCCGATGGATCTCAGGGCATCTACACTTATGTCGAGAAACTGGATTCGCTCTCATCGTCCCAGTCGAGGACGATGGTTTTCATCTTGTTGAACAGTATCGATACCCGGTTTCCCACCGGTCTTGGGAGTTTCCCCAGGTACCCGGCCTAACAGGAAGGATGCGAACCCCAAGACACTTGCCTGGAGAGAACGGGCTCGGCCACCTTTATCCGGCTAAGGGGATGAGCAGTCAAGGCTTCACGGTATTCGTCGCCGACCAGCTCAAGGTCGGCGAACACTCGCGAGAGCAGGAAGAGCAGGATATGCGCCAGGGCTGGCCCTCCGAGCTCGAGTTACAAAACATGATTTGAAGCGGTATCGTGACCGGCGATTCGACAATCGCCGCATATCTTCTCTACCAGCCGCCTGACGGAAACCGCACCGCTGATTAGCACTCGCTGTTTGCTCGGATCAACCCCGACTGACCGGGCGCCGCACCGTGACTATGGCAAGCATGCCGTAACCGTGAAATCGTCGTCACTGACGGTCGCGGATCTCGTTGTACTTCAAGGTACCCGGCGCCGGCACTTTGGGGAGAGCGTTGCCCGATTCGTTCGTGCACCTGCATGTCCACACCGAGTACTCGATGCTCGACGGCGCAGCGAAGATCAGCCCGCTGTTCGCCGAGGCGCAGCGGTTGGAGATGCCGGCGGTCGCGATGACCGACCACGGCAACATGTACGCCGCGGCGGAGTTCTACCGGCAATCACAGAAAACCAGCGTCAAGCCGATCATCGGCATTGAGGCTTACCTGGCGCCGGCCAGCCGCCACCACAAGAAGCCGGTTTTCTGGGGGCAGGCCAACCAGCGCGGCACTGACGAGTACGGCGAGGGCGGCGACGTCTCCGGCGCCGGCGCGTACACGCACATGACCATGCTGGCAGCGAACGCCACCGGGTTACGCAACCTGTTCAGGCTGTCCAGCCGCGCGTCGTTCGAGGGCTACTACCGCAAGCCGCGCATGGATCGGGATCTGATCGCCGACCACGCGCAGGGCATCATCGCCACCACTGGATGCCCGTCCGGGGAGGTGCAGACCCGGCTCCGGCTCGGCCAACCCGCCGAAGCCCTGCAGGCGGCAGCCGACTACCGGGACATCTTTGGCGCGGAGAACTTCTTCCTTGAGTTGATGGATCACGGCCTGCCCATCGAGCGATCGGTCCGCGAGGGCCTGCTGGAGATCGGGCGCACGCTCAAGCTCCAGCCGCTGGCCACCAACGACAGCCACTACGTCACCCAGGACCAGGCCGAGGCCCATGCGGCGCTGCTGTGCGTGCAGTCCGGCAAGACGCTGGACGACCCGAATCGGTTCAAGTTCGAAGGCGATGGCTACTACCTCAAATCCGCGGCCGAGATGCGCGCGTACTGGGATCGCGAGGTCCCCGGTGCGGCGGACAGCACCCTGCTGATCGCGGAGCGGATCGAGTCGTACGGCGAGGTCTTCGCTGAGGTCAACCGGATGCCGCGATTCCCCCTGGCTGAGGGTGAGACCGAGGACATGCTGCTACGCCGCGAGGTGGAGCAGCACACACCCACCCGCTTCCCGGACGGGCTGCCGCCCGAATACGCCGAACGCATCGAGACCGAGCTCCGGGTGATCTCCCAGATGGGCTTTCCCGGCTACTTCCTGGTGGTTGGCGACCTGGTGCGGTGGGCCAAATCGCAGAAGATCGCGGTCGGTCCCGGTCGTGGCTCGGCGACCGGTTCGCTGGTGTCCTACATCCTGCACATCACCGACCTGGACCCGATCGAGCACTCGCTGATCTTCGAGCGGTTCCTCAACCCGGAACGGATCAGCCCCCCGGACATCGACCTGGACTTCGACGAGCGCCGCCGCGGGGAGGTGCTGGAGTACACCGTCAACAAGTGGGGCGCGGAGAACGTCGCCCAGGTCATCACCTTCGGCACGATCAAGACCAAGGCCGCGTTGAAGGACGCCGCGCGCGTGCTGCACGGCCAGCCGGGGTTTGCCATCGCCGACCGCATCTCCAAGGCCCTGCCGCCACCGGTGTTCGCCAAAGACATCCCGCTGTCGGGCATCTTCGACCCGCAACACGAGCGCTACGCCGAGGCCGCCGAGATCCGCGCCCTGATCGAGTCCGACCCGCAGGTCGCCAAGATCGTGGAGACGGCCCGCGGGCTGGAGGGATTGACCCGGAACGCGGGTGTGCACGCCTGCGCAGTCATCCTGTCTTCGCAGCCGTTGCTCGACGTCATCCCGTTATGGCAGCGCGACGACGGCACCATCATTACCGGCTGGGACTTCCCGGCCTGTGAGGCCATCGGGCTGCTCAAGATGGACTTCCTTGGCCTGCGCACGTTGACCGTGATCGACGACACGATCAAAGAGGTGCGGGCCAACCACGGCGTGGACATCGATCTCGCCACCTTGCCATTAGACGACCGGGCCACTTACGAGCTGCTCGGGCGCGGTGACACGCTGGGAGTGTTCCAGCTTGACGGCGCCGCGATGCGGGACCTGCTGCGTCGCATGCAGCCTAAGCATTTCGGTGACATCGCCGCGGTGCTGGCCCTGTACCGGCCGGGCCCGATGGCCGCCAACGCGCACATCGACTACGCCGAGCGCTCCAACGGCCGGCAGAAGATCAAACCGATCCACCCGGAGCTGCGCGAGGCGCTGGAACCGATCCTCGGCGAGACCTACCACCTGCTGGTCTACCAGGAGCAGGTGATGGCGATCGCCCAGCGCCTGGCCGGCTACAGCCTGGGCGGCGCGGACCTGCTGCGCCGCGCCATGGGCAAGAAGAAAAAGGAGATCATCGAAAAGGAGTTCGAGCGTTTCCATGCCGGCATGACCGGCAACGGCTTCTCCGCCGAGGCGACTCAGACCCTGTGGGACGTGATGCTGCCCTTCGCCGGCTACGCGTTCAACAAATCCCACACCGCAGGCTACGGTCTGGTGTCGTACTGGACTGCCTACCTGAAGGCCAACTACCCGGCCGAATTCATGGCCGCCCAGCTGACCTCCATCGGTGACAATAAAGATAAGTCCGCCATCTACCTGGCGGAATGTCGCCGCATGGGCATTAAAGTGCTACCCCCCGATATCAACGACTCTGGCCTGTACTTCGCCGCCGTCGGCGAGGACATCCGGTTCGGCCTGGGGGCGATCCGCAACGTCGGCGCGAACGTGGTGCAGTCGATTATCACTACCCGGGAGCAGAAAGGCCGCTTCACGTCGTTCTTCGACTTCCTGGAGAAGGTCGAGTTGGTGTGCTGCAACAAGCGCACCATCGAGTCGTTGATCAAGGCTGGCTCGTTCGACTCGTTCGGCCACACCCGGCTGTCCCTAGTGCAGGTGCATGAAGAAGCGGTCGACGCGGTCACCGGACTGAAACGCCAGGAGGCGCTGGGCCAGTTCGACCTGTTCGGCTTCAACGCGGGCGCCTTGGACGCGACCGCCGCCGCGGACAGCTCCCCGCTGGCGCATCTGGTGCTGCGGCCCGAAGAGTGGCCGTCCAAGGAATTGCTGCGCTACGAGCGGGAAATGCTTGGACTGTACGTATCGGCGCATCCTCTGGATGGCGCCGAACGGATCTTGCGCAGGCACGCCCCCAAATCGATCGCTGCCCTGCTGGACGAGGCACCCAAAGATGGTGAGATCGTAGTGTCCGGCATGATCGCCACGGTCGATCGTCGGGTGAACAAGCAGGGCGAGCCGTGGGCCATCGTGACCGTGGAAGACCTCGACGCTTCCATCGAGGTGCTGTTCTTCGCCAAGGCCTATTCGGTCCTCCAGGAAAACCTGGTGGCGGATACCGCGGTGGCCGTCAAGGGGCGGGTGAACTGGCGCGACGACAAGATGTCGGTGTTCGGATTAGAAGTGGTCCAGCTGGACATCGGCAGTGCCGAACACCACATGGCGCCGGTACTTCCCTTCGTGCTGCGCGCTGAGGCCGTCAAGCTTGATCAGGACGTGGCGCGGGAGTTACGCAACACGCTGGCTGCCCACAAGGGCGACACGCCCGTGCACCTCGTGCTGTGCAACAACGGGAGGGAAACAGCGCTGGCGCTCAGCGATTACCCGGTGACCGTGGGCTCATCACTACTCGGTGAACTGAAAGCCATCTCCGGTATCACCGTGGCGTCCTGACCCACCACCCCACCCTGGACGCAGTCTGGTTGCAGGCTGCTGCTATCGAGGCCGCTAGAACGGCAGTCTGCCATCAGAACGCGATTGTCATGGGGCGAGGCAGGCGCCGATATGCTGCCTGCGCGGCGGTAGGTTGCAGCAGCAGGCGCCCAGCCAACCGCCGGCAGAGCCGGCAATTGCCGCACTGTCCCGTTCGCCCTCCCTACGAGCCCAGGATTTCGCCGATGAGTGCGCTGCCCGCTGACTTTTTCACCAAACCGGTCTCCGAGGTGGATCCCGAGATCGCCGAGGTGCTCGCCAACGAGCTCGCTCGCCAGGAAAACACCCTGGAGATGATCGCCTCGGAAAACTTCGTGCCCCAGGCGGTGCTGGACTGCCAGGGCTCGGTGCTCACCAACAAGTACGCGGAGGGCTACCCGGGCCGGCGGTACTACGGTGGGTGCGAGTTCGTCGACGTGGCTGAGCAGCTGGCCATCGACCGGGCCAAGGAGCTGTTCGGGGCTGAGCACGCCAACGTGCAACCCAACGGCGGCGCCTCGGCCAACGCCATCGTCTACAGCGCGCTGATGGAACCCGGCGACACGTTCCTCGGGATGAAACTCGACCACGGCGGGCACCTCACCCACGGCATGCGGCTGAACTTCTCCGGCCTGTACTACAACGTGGTCGCCTATGGCGTGGAGAAGGAGACCTCGCTGGTGGACATGGACGAGGTCGAGCGGCTGGCCAAGGAGCACCGGCCCAAAATGATCCTGGCCGGTTGGTCGGCCTACCCCCGCCAGCTCAACTTCGCCCGCTTCCGGGAGATCGCTGATGAGGTCGGCGCCTACCTGGTCGTGGACATGGCCCATTTCGCCGGCCTGGTCGCCGCCGGGGAACACCCCAACCCGGTCCCGTACGCGGACATCGTCACCACCACGATCCACAAGACGCTGGGCGGACCGCGCAGCGGGATGATCCTGTGCAAGGACGAGTTCCGCAAGAAGATCAACTCGCGGACGTTCCCGGGCTGGCAGGGCGGCCCGCTGATGCACGTCATCGCTGCCAAGGCGGTTGCCCTGAAGATCGCCGCCTCACCAACGTTCCGGGAGCGCCAGCAGCGCACCAGGGTGGGCGCCCGGGCGCTGGCCGAGGAGATGCTCGCCGGCGGGCTCAACGTGCTCACCGGCGGCACCGACACCCACCTGGTGCTTGCCGATCTGCGGGAATCCCCGCTGAACGGCAAGCAGGCCGAAGACCGGCTCGCCGAGGTGGGCATCACCGTCAACCGCAACGCGGTGCCGTTCGATCCGCGGCCCCCGGCCGTCGCATCCGGCCTGCGGATCGGGTCCCCAGGGCTGGCCACCCGGGGCATGCAGGAGAGTGATTTCCGCGAGATCGGCAAGGTGATCACCGAGGCGCTCACCGGCGACTTGGACGACGCCAAGCGCGCCGCGCTTGCCGAACGCACCAGCGCGTTGGCCCGGCGGTACCCGCTATACCCCCAGCTCACAGCTCGCACGGAACGGTGACCGGCATGCCGACTGGACTCGTGCACCTCTACGTTCCCGGTCCGACCAACGTCCCCGACGCGGTGCGCCGCGCGATGAACGTCCCCCAGCAGGACCACCGGGCGCCGGATTTTCCGGAGCTGACCCTGCCGCTGTTCGCCGATCTGAAGAAGGTCTTCGCTAACGAGACCGGCCGGATCTTCATGTACCCCTCGTCGGGTACTGGGGCGTGGGAGGCGGCGATCACCAACACGCTCAACCGCGGCGATCGGGTGCTGATGTCGCGCTTCGGCCAGTTCTCCCACTTGTGGGCCGAGATGGCGCGGCGGCTGGGCCTGGATGTGATCTGCATTGACCGGGAGTGGGGTGAGGGCGTCCCGCTGGACGACTACGCGCGCCACCTGTCCGAGGACAAGACCATCAAGGGCGTCTTCGTCACCCATAACGAGACGGCCACCGGGGTGACTTCGGATGTCGCTGCGGTGCGGCGGGTGATGGACGAGGCCGGCTCGGACGCGCTGCTCTACGTCGACGCGGTGTCCTCGATGGCGTCGATCCCGTTCGAGCAGGAGGTCTGGGGGGTGGACCTGGCGGTGACCGGCTCGCAGAAAGGCTTCATGATGCCGGCCGGGATGTCCATGCTCGGGGTCAGCGCCAAGGCACTGGAGGCGCACAAATCCTCGCGGATGGAACGCAGCTACTTCAGCTTCGAGGACATGCTCAAGAACAACGACGCCGGTTGGTTCCCGTACACCCCGTCCATCCCGATGCTCTACGGCCTGCGGGCTTCGCTGGATCTGCTGTTCGCCGAGGGTCTGCCGCAGGTGTTCGCCCGCCACCACCGGCTCGCCGAAGGGGTGCGCCGGGCCGTGGACGCGCTGGGTCTGTCGCTGTGCGCGCTAGACGCCCAGTGGTACTCCGACACCGTCTCGGCCATCCGCACCCCCGAAGGGGTGGATGCAGCGGAGGTCTGCCGGATCGGCTACTACCGTTACCGCACCGCCTTCGGGGCCGGGCTGTCCAAGGTCGCAGGCAAGGTGTTCCGGATCGGTCAC
>DASQVU010000159.1:0-4577 GCA_035640615.1 Pseudonocardiaceae bacterium | reverse complement strand
CGCTCGATCGCCCACTTGATCACTCGCATGTTCTCGCCGAACCCCGGCCACACGAACGTCCCGGACGCGTCGCGGCGGAACCAGTTGACGTAGAAGATCTTCGGCAGCTTCGTGGCGTCGGCAGCCTTACCCACGTCGATCCAATGCTGGAAGTAGTCGCCGGCGTGGTAGCCGATAAATGGCAGCATCGCCATCGGGTCGCGGCGCACCTGGCCAATCGACCCGCTGGCCGCCGCGGTCTTCTCGCTGGACAGCGTGGCGCCCAGGAACACCCCGTGCTGCCAGTCGAACGCCTCGGTCACCAGGGGCACGGTGCTGGCCCGGCGACCGCCGAACAGGATCGCCGAGATCGGCACCCCCGCCGGGTCGTCCCACTCGTCGGCGAGCACCGGGCACTGCGCCATCGGCGTGCAGTACCGGGAATTCGGGTGCGCGGCGCGCTGCCCGGCGGCGCCCTTCTCAGGTGTCCAGTCCTCCCGCCGCCAGGAGGTGAGGTGCTCGGGCGCCTCATTCATGCCCTCCCACCAGATATCCCCATCATCGGTGAGGGCGACGTTGGTGAAGATCGAGTTGCCCCGGCACAGCGTGCCCATGGCGTTGGGGTTGGTCCGCCAGCTGGTGCCCGGGGCCACCCCGAAAAACCCCGCCTCGGGGTTCACCGCGTACAGCCGGCCGCCGGGCCCGAACCGCATCCAGGCGATGTCGTCACCGAGGGTCTCGGCCTTCCAGCCGGGGATGGTGGGCGCCAGCATCGCGAGGTTGGTCTTGCCGCAGGCCGACGGGAAGGCCGCCGCCACGTAATGCACCCGGCCCTCCGGGCTGGTCAGCTTGAGGATCAGCATGTGCTCGGCCATCCAGCCCTCATCACGGGCCATCACCGAGGCGATTCGCAGCGCGTAGCACTTCTTGCCCAGCAGCGAATTGCCGCCATAGCCGGAGCCGTAGCTCCAGATCATCCGTTCCTCGGGGAAGTGGCTGACGTACTTGATGTCGTTGCACGGCCAGGGCACGTCCGGCTGGCCAGGTTCCAGCGGGTAGCCCACCGAGTGCAGGCACGGCACGAAATCAGCCTCAGTGCCGTCAGCCCGGATGAACTTGCGCAGCGCCGCGGACCCCATCCGCGTCATGATCCGCATCGAGCACACGACGTAAGCCGAGTCGGTGATCTCTACACCGAGCTTGGGCTCCGGGTCTCCCAGCGGACCCATGCAGAACGGCACCACGTACATCGTCCGGCCACGCATGCAACCGCGGTACAGCCCCGTCATGATCTCCTTCATGTCGTCGGGATGCATCCAGTTGTTGGTGGGACCGCAGTCGCGCTGCGACCGCGAGCAGATGAAGGTGCGCTGCTCCACCCGGGCCACGTCAGAGGGATCGGAGACAGCCCAGAAGGAGTTGGGTTTGCCGCGCAGCCGGGTGCACGTGCCGGCCTCGACCAGCTGCGCGGTGAGCCGTCGCCACTCCGCCTCGGATCCGTCGCACCACTCGATGCGGTCGGGCTGGGTGAGCTCCGCAGTCTCGCGCACCCATTCGCACAACTGGGCATGGCTGGTCGGTGCATGATCCAGGCCAGGAATGGTGGCTACAGTCACTTTCCGTCTCCTTGGTGAGCCAACCGGCTCCCATCTGACCCACGGCATTCGCCGGGGAACGCCGAGGACCGCCACATGCTGTGCATGAGGCGGTGGACGTCAAAGGGATCCCAACCACGGTAGTCCTCGATGTGAACAAGTGCCCACATTTGAGGCCTTCCTCACAAACCGCTGCTGCGGTTGACGCTAGGCGCGGCTGGGCTGCAGCGTAGCGATCAAATCAAGGCCCGAGATCTCGACGAGCTGGCGCATGGGCGAATCCAGTGGTACCAGGAGTGTCAGGACGCTCCCCAACTCCTGCAATCGAGCTGCCAGCTCGAACAAGATTCTCACCCCGACGCTATCCATATAGTCGAGGTCGGTGAGGTCAACCAACACCGGCGAAGGATGGTGCGGCACCGCGGCAAAGATTTCGTTCTCGACTGTTGCGGCGTTTGCCAGATCGATCTCGCCGCTCAACGTGATGCGAAGAGACCCGCCCTCAGCGTTGGTCCGTACCGTCGCGACCGTCATCGACTCGCCACCCCAGCCCGGCGGCGAATGACCACCTGGGTTACAGACGCGTCCTGATCAACGTGTAGATCATCGGCGTATTCCCGCATGATCAGCCTGCCTCGCCCTCGATTCTTCCCACGCGGCGATCGCCCCCGCCACGATCACGGACAATAGCGACCACATCCGGCGAAGCAGCCCTTGCACCCGGTCCGGCAGTGCAGCCAGCAGGTCCTGGACGTTGAGGTGGGCAAGCGACGCATCGGTTGCCGACTCGATCCGGCGCAACCGGTCGTCAGCCTTCGATGCGGCAGGCGGCTCCTTCGGCGTCAGCATGATCTCCGAGAGAATAACGGACGCCGCGCAACGCAAGCGGTTCAAGCTTCTTCATTGCGTGTCCGGCGGTTCGGTGAGTGGCTCCGCGCCGGCGCGTCTGAGGTACTCGTTGATCTGGTCATGGGAGGGATCGGTGCCCACCGATTCGGCATAGGCCTCGGCTGCTTCGGGATCGTGCTGGCTGCCCGGTTCCGCTGCGCCGCTCACTGGCTGCCTCCTGCCGGCATGATGCGTTCCACTCCGCGCTGATCCACGATAGACATCACCCTATCTGAACGCCCTGACCGTCCCTGCTGTTGACAGTCCGTGGTCACTAAAGTACCGCCAGTTACTCTTGCAATTGTCACTCGGATGGCTTACTTTCGAGCGTGCGTGACCACGGATAGTAGGGGGAGCTAACTCGGGTCATCTCGAAAAGGCGCTGCCGAGTGCGGCAATCGACATGCTGCTGACTGCACTGGGAACAGGTCGCGAGACCGCCGAACCGCGTCGATGAGATCGCGTGGCATGTTTCGTAGCGTGCCCCGGTCAGACCAAGGGCAGCACGCCGACTGCGCACTCTGCACAGGGGCTGGTGGCGCCCAATCCAGAGGTTGATCGCGGTCTTTCGCCGGCGCAGCTTCTCCGTTACATGGACCAGGGGGAAGGGACAGGATATGAGGATCTCAGACGTCTTCACAATGGGTGCCGACTATGGCAACGGCGACGGCGGCTACAGCAGCGGCTACAGCGGCTACGCGTGCTACGGCGACTACAGCAGATGGTGCTTGCGCGGCGGCCGCCCGTTTAGGGCGCCAATCCAGGTTGAGGCCCCGGACCTCTACGGTAAAGAGGATCACAAAGCCTACTAGTAGGTATCGTCGGGTAGCGGGTAGCCCGCGGATCGTCGGGCGGTGGCCTCAATCCCTTGTTCGGGAAAGGCCACCGCCTCAAGCACCGAAATCTGCGGTGGCCGCTACTTAACCGTGCACACGATTATGATGCCGGGCTGACTGAGGACATGTTGAAGTCGGGGATCCGCATGGGCGGCATCGCGGTGCGGGCGAACCAGTCCTTCCACTCTCGGCACAGGGCGCGCTCGGTGGTGCCTACTTCGGCCACTCGCCGGATCAGGTCGATGGGGCTTTCGTTGAACCGGAAGTTGTTCACCTGGCCGACCACCTCACCACCCTCGATGAGGTACACCCCGTCCCGGGTCAGCCCGGTAAGCAGTAACGACACCGGGTCGACCTCGCGGATGTACCACAGGCAGGTCAGCAGCAGGCCGCGATCGGTGCGCGCGACCAGCTCGTCGATCGAGCCAGCTTCGCCCCCGGTCAAGATCAGGTTTTCGGCCGGTGGGGTGTAGTGGCCACCCAGCTCCTGGGCGGCCGCCCGGGGATAGGTCAGCGCGTTGATCGTGCCATCGCGCAGCCACTCCACCCGATCCATCGCGGCGCCGTTGTCGAACGCGCTGACCGAGTCGGCCGATGCGGTGGTCACCAAGAACGGTGCGGTCTGCAAGCCGGGCGGCTGCTGAATCCTCGGGTCACTGAACAGGGTCAGGGGCAACTTGGTGAGACGCTCACCGAGCCGAGTGCCACCCGGGCCGTTGCCGGGCGCCGCGAAAGCCGATCGGCCCTCGTGCGCCGGCCGGCCGTCCATCGACCAGACCATGTAGAGCATCAGGTCGGCCACCGCCGACGGCGGCAGGATCGTCTGGTACCGGCCGGCGGGCAGCTCTACCTGCCGCTGCGACCAGCCCAACCGCCGGCGCAGCTCGGCGACGAGCGCCGGGAACTCGAGGTCGGCGAAATCAGCGGTATAGGCGCCGGCCCAGGCGCTGCGGGTGAGATCGTCGGCGACCTTGGCGTTCACTTCCACGGTGCCGGTGGGCTGCACCCAGCGGCGGCGCAACCCGGTGGACGAGGCCAGCCAGGTGGTCTCCAGCCGGTGCTCGGCGAAGCCGTAGAGCAGCTCACCAGCGCCGGATTGGACGGCGCCGGCCAGCTCATCGGTCAACCGGGCGAACACGCCGATCTCAGTCGCCGCTGCGGGGGCGTCGAAGTCCGGGTCGGCATCACCGTCGAGTAGTGGGGCCACATCCCGCGCTGGGCCGGACTGCCGGGCGGCTTGCTCGCTGGCCGCTACCACGGCGCGCACCTCGTCCAGCTC
>DASQVU010000158.1:0-2586 GCA_035640615.1 Pseudonocardiaceae bacterium | reverse complement strand
CCGCACCACACCCAGCGCGGTACCCCATTCCACGCAGGCCATGGCGCCCGCGTTGCAGTGGGTGTGCAGCACCATGGGCCGATCACCGACGTAGCTGCGCAGCAGAGCAGCGCCGAGCCGGGACAAGGTCGCGCACGCCCGCACGTCGGCATCGATCAGCGCCTGCGCGGCAGCCAGCACCGCCGCAGGTCCTCGTGGCACGGCAGGCAGCACCTGCTGCACCGCCCAGCTCAGGTGAGCTGCGGTGGGCCGGGCTTCGGCGATCCGGCGCGCATCGGTTCCCACCGCGTCGGGGTCGTAGCCCAGCTCCGCTGACCGTGCCGCGGCGAGCGCAACGCCCAGCGCTCCCATCGCACCCAACGCGGGTGCGCCACGCACCACCAACCGGCGGATCGCATCCACCACGTCCTCGGCGGTACGCAGGACCACTTGCCGCTGATGCGGCAGGGCGGTCTGGTCAATCACATCGACGTGTCCGTCGACCCATTCGATGGTCCGCATGAATCCCTTGCTTTCCTGTTTTGGCCTCCGGGCAACCTACGCGCCACGAGTCACCTCGCGCACCGCTCAACGGATGACGCTGGGCCGTGGCCAGCTCAACGCTGTGTGATAGCGATGTACTCCCGTTCGGAGTAGCCCGTGTAAACCTGGCGTGGTCTACCGATCTTGGTTTCCGGATCGCTGTTCATCTCTCGCCAGTGCGCGATCCAGCCGGGTAACCGGCCCAGCGCGAACAGCACCGTGAACATCTTGGTCGGGAACCCCATCGCCCGGTAGATCAGGCCGGTGTAGAAGTCGACGTTCGGGTAGAGCTTGCGTTCGACGAAATAGTCGTCGGCCAGGGCTTTCGCCTCCAACCTCAAGGCGATGTCCAGCAGCGGGTCGTTGACGCCCAGCTTGTGCAAGACCTCATCCGCGGTCTTCTTCACGATCTTCGCGCGGGGATCGTAGTTCTTGTAGACCCGATGCCCGAAGCCCATCAACCGCGCACCGTCAACGTGGTTCTTCACCTTCCTGACGAAACCCTCGACGTCATCGCCGTCGCGATGGATCCGGTCGAGCATCTCCAGCACGAGCTGGTTGGCGCCCCCGTGCAGGGGACCGAACAGCGCGTTGATGCCCGCCGAGATCGAGGCGAACAGGTTGGCGTGCGTTGAGCCGACGATCCGCACGGTCGACGTCGAGCAGTTCTGCTCGTGGTCGGCGTGCAGCAGGAACAGCAGGTCCAACGCCTCGGCCACCACCGGGTCGACCTCGTAGGGCTGCACGGGCAATCCGAAGGTCATCCGCAGGAAGTTATGCACCAGACCCAGCGAGTTGTCCGGGTAGAGGAACGGCTGTCCGATCGACTTCTTGTACGCGTAGGCGGCGATGGTGGGAAGCTTGGCCAGCAGCCGCACGGTGGAGATCTCCACCTGGTCGTGATCGAACGGGTCGAGGCTGTCCTGGTAGAAGGTGGACAGCGCCGACACCGCGCTGGACAGCACCGGCATCGGATGGGCATCACGCGGGAAGCCGTCGAAGAAGCGTTTGAGGTCTTCGTGCAGCAGGGTGTGGATGCGGACGGAGTCGGTGAACTGCTCCAGCTGGCCGCTGGTCGGCAGGTCCCCGTAGATCAGCAGGTAGCTCGTCTCCAGGAATGACGATCGTTCCGCCAGCACCTCGATCGGGTACCCGCGGTAGCGCAACACGCCCGCGTCACCATCGATATAGGTGATCTCGGACGTGCACAGCGCGGTGTTCATCAGGCCCGGGTCGAGGCTGACCATCCCGGTTCTAGCCCGCAGGGTGCTCAGGTTGATTGCTGGCGCGCCGAGGGTTGCCTTGACGATCGGCATCTCGTGCTCGCCGCCCGGATAGTGCAAGGTCACGGCTTGTTCGCAGGACACCTGTTCACGGTAGCTCGCGCAGCTGGGTCACGGCGCAAGACGCTCCACAAGCCACTGACCGTGGTCGGTGCGGCGGTAGCGAAGGCGGTCGTGCATGCGGTCCGGGCGACCTTGCCAGAACTCCACGCTCGCCGGCCGGATCCGCACCCCGCCCCAGTGCGGCGGCAACGGCACCTGCTCGGTGCCGGCGAAACGGGCCGCGGCGTCGTGCAGCGCGGCCTCCAGGGCCTGCCGGTCGGGCACGACGGTGGACTGCGCTGAGGCCCAGGCTCCCAGTTGGGCACCTCGTGGCCGGGTCTGCCAGTAAGAGGCGGTCTCTTCCCGGGTAAGCATCTCGATCGGCCCACGCAGGTGCACCTGGCGGTGCACAGCGATCCACGGGAAAGTCACCGCGGCGAACCCGGTGGCGTTGAGCTCACGCGCCTTGGCGGAGGTCAGGTTGGTGTAGAACACCACGCCCCGGGCATCGAGACCTTTGGCCAGCACCGTCCGGGAACTGGGCAGCCCGTGGGCATCGGCGGTCGCCAGCACCATCGCGTTGGGCTCAGGCACGCCGGCCGCCAGGGCGTCGTCGAGCCAACTCGCAAACTGCTCGTACCAGGTGCCGGCGAGATCGGCCTCGTCCAGCGCGCGACCGGTGTAGACAACCCGCATCCGCGCCAGGTCGATGGCCTGCTGACCGTTCGGCTTCTCCGCC
>DASQVU010000157.1:0-6027 GCA_035640615.1 Pseudonocardiaceae bacterium | reverse complement strand
TGGAAGGCGACCACACCGGCACCGAGGACGCCGACGAGCCGAGCGGCCTGGCGCTGACCACCCGGCAAGCGATCCAGGTCGGTGTTGCGACCAGCCTGGCGATCGTCGTTGGCGAGCTCATCTCGCCATCGCGCTGGTACTGGGCGGTGGTCACCGCGTTCGTCATCTTCGCCGGGACCACTAGCCGGGGTGACATTCTCAGCCGCGGGATGCAGCGGGTCGCCGGCACGGTCGGCGGCGTGGTGGCCGGGATGGGACTGGCGGTGGCGGTAGGGCAGCACCACCTGATCGGCCTGCTCCTGCTGTTCGGCTGTGTGTTCATGGCGCTGTACCTGGTGCGCGTATCGCAGACACTGATGGCGTTCTGGATCACTGCGGTGCTGGCGCTGCTCTACGGGCTGATCGGCCAGTTCAGCGTGCAGACGCTGGTGTTGCGGGTGGAGGAGACCGCCGTCGGAGCGGCGCTGGGCATCCTGGCGGGGTACCTGGTCCTGCCCAAGGGGACCCGGGAAGCCTTCGACGAGGCGCTCGACGAGCTCGTCGATGCGGCTGACGCGGTGCTGGCCGCGTCGATCAACCAGATCCTGGGGCGGCGCAGCCCCACCGCGCCCGTGGAGCTGGCCCGGACCATGGACACCGCGCTGGACACCCTGCGGGCCCGGATCAAGCCGCTGGACAATCCCCTGCCACACCGGCGCGGACCCACCAGCTACCAGCGTGCGGTCGCGGTGCTCACCGGCGTGGATCACTACGCTCGCAGCCTCGCTCGGGCCTCGAGCACGGTGCGCGATCCGGACTGGGCGGCGACCCTGGAACCGGCCGCCGACCAGGTGCGGGCCAACCTCGCCGGGCTGCGCCAGCTACTGCTGAACCGGGCACCCGACCGGATCGAGTCGGCCGAGGTCGCCGTCGACGCCGCCGAGGCGCATGCCGCGCGCACCCACGATGGCCAACACCGCGCTCAGGTGCTGGCCATCGCCCGCCTGCTACGCCGCATCGACCAGGTGGTCGTCGGCTTCGCCACGGACCTTGATCACCGGGAGCAGGCCGCTGCGGAGCGGCCGCAAGCATAAAACACCCGACTGCGGGGTATCCCCACGCTCAACGTCATCGCACGTGGGAAGTAGGGGACATGACCATCACCGGCATCATCTCGGCGATCATTGTGGGGCTCATTATCGGTGCGCTCGGGCGCTTAGTCGTGCCCGGCAAGCAGGCGATCCCGATCTGGCTCACCATCATCATCGGCATTATCGCGTCGTTCATTGGCGGGTATATCGCCTTAGCGTTCGGTTACCGGAACGCCAATGGAGGCGTACCCTGGATCGTGATCATCCTCCAGGTCATTGTCGCCGCGATCGGGGTGTCCATCGCCGCAGGGGCCTACGCCCGGCGGGGGATCAGCCGATAGGTGCTGGTGTGCCATCCGCTGGTGAGTGGCGATGCGCGCTATAGCGCGCATCGCCACTCACCAGCGCTCCGCCCCTACCACACGATTGAGCATCCGAACGGCTCGGTCTCAGTCACCGCGACCGGCCGGCCAGCGAGAAGGTCGTCGACGGCATTCTCCAGATCGCGGCTGGTGATGGTGTTGCCCATCCGAGAGTCGTCGATTCTTCCCTGGTAGACGATGCGGCGATCCGCGTCGAGAACGAAAGCGTGCGGAGTGCACACGGCGCCAAAGCTGCGCGCCACCGATCCGTCCTCATCCTTGAGATAAGGGAAGTTGAAGGCCCGCGCGGTCGAGCGGCTGATCATTTGGGCGAGCGTATCGGGTGGGGACAAGCTCGCGTTGTTGGGATTGATCGCGATGAGTTCCACTCCGCTGGGCCGCCAAGCTCTCGCCATCGTCATCAGCCTGTCCTCGTAGGCGCGAACGGTCGGGCAACCATTGCCGACGAAGACAACCACGGTCCCTCGCGTTCCCGCCAACGAGGACAGCGAATGGCGCCTGCCGTCCACACCACGGAGCGCACCGAACTCAACAGCCGGCAGGGTACTGCGCTGTGTTTTCATCACCAGCGGCTAGAACTTGTCCGGGAATTGCTTGACGATGCCCGCGGCGAGCACGTCGGCCACCGTCAAGATCTCCGTGAAGATCTCGTCGAAGGCCTGGATGTCGTCCTCCCAGTTGCTCTTCAGCCGGGCGACCGCCTCGTTCTTGGTCAGCGCCAAGTGCTGGCCGAGGAGGTCGGCGACGTCTTTCTCCGGCCAGTTCGGGTTGGCACCGGCAAGGAAGGATGCGATGTTCGCCGCGTTGCGGTCCCACGCCGAGTCGGCTCGGGCGAACTTGGCCTGATCACCGGTCTTGGCCGCGGCGATCAGATCCACCGCGATCATGACGTGCTCCTTCAGCAGCTCGGTAAGCCTGCTGCCGGCAGCCTCGCCGTAGAACGGAACCACGGCATTGCCGATGTCTTCCTGATTTTTCAGCAGCCTGCCTGCGACGGCCCCGGCGTCTGGCGCGTCGGCGATCGCAGCGACCACGTACTCCCGGGTCCAGATGACGTGATCTGCCCACAGGCGCCGCAGTGCCAGCGTCAGGGAGAGGGCTTGGGGGCTGGTCGGCTTGGAAAGGTCATGTTCCCTGCGAAAGCGCTCGCGAACCCGCTGCAGTAGTGACGGCTTCGGCTTGAGGGAGGTGGCGGTAGTCATGGTGGTCTCCTCGTGAGGCGCGATGAGGCGTCGAACGGCGGTGACAGCCGGTAGAACCCGGCGAGCGGGGTGAGCAGCGAGCCTCACGCGCCTCCAGACAGCATGCAGGATTAAGACAATTTAGCTTAGTTATATAGGAAGTACAGCTGTCAAGTACCGATTTAGCCCAATCAAGCTGGTGATACCTGGCCTCACTCGGCGACGAGTTCGACGCAGCACTCACCGGCGCGGGGCGCCAGTACGGCGGTGACGGTCGACGCACCCAGCGCGTCGAGGAACCCGGTGAGGAACGCATGGTTGATGCCACAGATCAGCTGGGGTGCCTTGCTTGCCAGCGGCTGGAACGGGCAGTTGCGCAACCGGAGCCGGGTGGGGGACGTCCTGTCGGGTTCGAAGCCGTGCCGGCCCAGCGCCCCGATGGCCAGCGTCAGCGCGCGTTCTCCGCCGAGGCGTCCCGGTCGGGCCCGTTCCGATTCCGCGGCGCCCAGCTCGGCGCCGCGCGCACGGGCGAGCTGGATAGCTGCCTCCCGACCGGTCTTGTTCTGATCTTCAGCGAGTAGGGCATCGACGAGAATGTCGGCCAGCAGATCCGGTTCGCGGGCCGGGATGGTGATCCGCAGCCCGGCGTCGGTGGGCTCGTAGAGCTTCGGCGCGCGCCCCACCTTGCGGATCCCGTCCATCGGCTCGAAGTGCGCCCGTAGCAGCCCCACTTCCACCAACTTGTCCAGATGGAAGGCGGCCAACTTGCGCGAGATGCCCACCCGCTCGGCGGCCTCCTCCCGGCTGACCGGGCGGCGGGCCTGGCGAATGTAGGCGTACATCTGCCGCCGCAGCTCATCACTCAGCGCTGCGGCGGCCGTCAGGACGGCTGCCGCAGGCAGGTGATCGGGTCCGCTCGAGGACATGCTCGCGGGATCCATCAGACCACTTTAACGGACAGGTTCGTTGTCGAAACGTATGGCGCGACGCCGTTCGAGCGTCAGGTTTGACACGATTGTTCAATAACACCAAACTGGCATGGTCAATTCTGATCCGCGGGGGAGGCCAGTGATGATCAGCAGTCCATAACCGCCCACTCAGCTCGGCGTTAGTCCGAGCGTACGCGCATCGGTTGTGCCGGATCAGGCCGGTGAAGCTGATGCTCGACCATGCCTAGCATCCGATCAGGAACTCACGCGTCGGCTTGACCCTCGCAGCGGGTGATGCGGTCGGCGTGGTGAGCGTTGGTTGCCGGGACGGTCGGGTTTATGGACCGCTAGTCATCCCGTCGGCGCGCCTGACGGGCAGCGAGTCGCCAAGTCGAGCGAAGGGGAATGGGCATGACTACCGTTAGCCCAGAGCAGAAATTCGGAATCAAGTACCGCAGTAGGCCGGGGCCAAGGTCGCCCGGCCAGACTTGGTCGTTAATCATCGGCATCGTCTCGATAGTCCTTGGGATTATCGGGTTCGCCCTGGCAGGCATCGGCACAGGTTCCTTGCACTGCTGCTTTGCCGAGATGACGGACCACTACATTTTTGGAATATTCCAGTGGAACGGCTTCCACAGCGTCGCCTTCATCATTTGTGGGCTGTTTTGGCTGACGGGAGCATTCGCACTAACCCCCGCCGGCAATCAGGGAGTAAATCTCGCGCTCGGCATCATCTTTCTGATATTAACCGTGCTGGGTTTTCTGGGTTACTGGGGTTTGCTGTCCATCTCCGCAGGTATCAACGGGAATAACCTTCTCAACCTGGCGGTCGCTGTCGTGAGCCTGCTCGTCGGTGTTGGCGCGCTCGACGGAAGTCGAGAAGCCGCGTAGACGAGCGGGACTATCGAGGCGGACGGGCCCTGGATCGCCAGGAGCTCGTCCGCCTCATCTATGCCGCGGGACCCGGAAGTGACCTTATGATCGCCGTCACCGTGCGCTGGCCGTGCACCCCGCGCACGGTGACGGCTCGGTTTCAGCGATCTTGGGCGGCGACCGCTTCGAGCCGGCTATCCCGGGTAGGGCTCGATCGCCCTCGGTTGCTGGGGCGGTACCGCGGAGATGACCTCCCCGTCGATCACCTGCGGGCGTGGCGCAAGGACATCCCGGGGAGCCAGGTACACATTCATCACCGTCGGCGGTTGGCGGTGCACTCGTTCGGCCTCCCACCGGGCCCGGGACTCAAGGAACTCCCACTCATCCTCGATCGCCTGATCGGCGAGATACCTCAAACGGCTTTCGGCGTACTTGCGGTTCTCCTGACCGCGGGCGATCCAGCCGATGGCAAACCACCCCATCGCGATCAGTATGCCCGCCATCCAGAGCAACCCGACGACCATCGCTGACCTCCAGTCACTGCCCCTCAGCAAATGACCCTAGTTCCCCAACTGGTGATTCGGACCGCGGAGTTCCCGCGGGCAGCCGACATCTGCAGGCGCTAAGAAAGCGTCAAAATCTCCTGCCGTGAGGCACCGGCCTGTCAAGCTCGTGTCGTGTTCGACGTGCTCAAGCGACTGCTGGTGGGGCGTCCGCGGCCCAGCGCACGGCTGGGCGAGACGCTGCTGCCCAAGTGGTTGGCGTTGCCGGTGTTCTGCAGCGACCCGATCTCCTCCGTCGCTTACGCCACCGAGCAGATCGTGCTGGTGCTGGGCGCCGGCGGCATCGCGGCGTTGACGCTCACTCCATGGGTTGCGCTGGCCGTGGTGGTGCTGCTGGTGGTCGTGGTCGCCTCCTACCGGCAGACCTGCTACGCCTACCCCAACGGTGGCGGCGCATTCGTGGTCAGCCAGGACAATCTCGGGGAATCCGCGTCGCTGGTGGCGGCCAGCGCCTTGCTGGTCGACTACGTGATGACGGTGGCGGTATCGATCGTGTCCGGGGTGGTGGCGATCACCTCGGCATTCCGTTCGCTACAACCGCATGCGGTGGCGCTGTCGGTGGGCTTCGTGGTGGTCCTGGTGGTGGCCAACCTGCGGGGGACCAAGGAATCCGGGCGGGCCTTCGCGGTACCGACCTACTCGTTCATCGGGTTGACCTTCCTGATGTTCGCCGTGGCGGCCGTGCGCAGCATGGGTGGGGGCCTGCCGCTGGCCGAGACCGCGACCGCACCGGCGCCGCCGACCGCCACGATGGGCGGGGTCTTCACCATGTTCCTGTTGCTGCGCGCGTTCGCCTCCGGGTGCACCGCCCTGACCGGAGTCGAAGCGATCAGCAATGGGGTGCCGGCATTCCGCAAACCCAAAAGCCGCAACGCCGCGATCACCCTGATCCTGATGGGCGCTCTCGCCGTCACGATGTTCGGCGGGATCACGGTGCTCGCCGTGGCCCTGCACGCCCGAGCGAACCCCGACGGCAACCCGTCGGTGATCTCACAGATCGCCGCATCGGTGTTCGGCGGTGGGTCAGC
>DASQVU010000156.1:0-5051 GCA_035640615.1 Pseudonocardiaceae bacterium | reverse complement strand
TCAAATCTGATTGACCACAGCCTCCAACACGCCTAATCAAGGGACTTATGGATGCACGTGCACCTTTTTGATGGGGGTTAAAGGATCTTATGGATGCTTGCGCAGCCTTAGCTGACTGCCTGCGTCTGCGAGCCAGTACTACTAGCCAGGTAACCAGAACCCGCGCTCTAGTTCGCTACGCTGGGATCGCTGGCTGAGCCAGCGAGAAGAGGTGCATGCGGGTGTTCAACATCGGCTGGGGCGAGTTTCTGATCCTTATCGTCGCCGGACTGCTGATCCTGGGTCCGGAACGCTTGCCGTCGGCGGCGGCTTGGCTGGGCCGGACAGTACGTCAGGTCCGCGACTACGCCAATGGTGCGCGCGAGCAGCTGCGCAGCGAGTTGGGTCCGGAGTTCGACGAGCTTCGGGCGCCTCTGGAAGATCTGCGCGGCTTCAACCCGCGGGGATTCACGCCGCGCAGCGCGCTGACCCGTCACCTGTTCGACGATCTGGATGGCACTCGGTTCAATGAAGTGATCAAACCCAACGGGTACGCCCCGCCGGCCGGCCGCAGCGCCCCGCCCTACCGACCACTACAGCCGGGTGAACGCGCCCCGTACGATCCCGACGCTACCTGACGTCCGTTAGCGCGGGCTCACCGAAAGCAGTTTCCCGGCCAGCCCGCGTGAGCGGGTCGCGAGCCGGTCGGCTATCCCGCGGAGCACCACCGCGGCCGGGGAGTCGCGGTCGGACAGCACCAGCGGAGTGCCGGCGTCCCCGGTCTCACGCAACTGTGGATCGAGCGGCACCTGACCCAGCAGTGGCACCTGGCTGCCCAGCGAGCGGGTCAGCGCGTCGGCGACCGCCTCGCCCCCGCCGGAACCGAACAGGTAGTTGCGCGACCCGTCGGGCATCTCCAGCCACGACATATTCTCCACCACGCCGATCAGCCGCTGGCGGGTCTGCAGGGCGATCGAGCCGGCCCGCTGCGCCACGTCGGCGGCGGCGCGCTGTGGGGTAGTCACGACGAGCAGCTCGGCGTTGGGGATCAGCTGAGCCACCGAAATAGCGATATCGCCGGTGCCCGGTGGCAGGTCCAGCAGCAGCACGTCGAGGTCGCCCCAGAAGACGTCGGCGAGGAACTGCTGCAGGGCGCGGTGCAGCATCGGCCCGCGCCAGACCACCGGCGTGTTGTCTTTGGTGAACATGCCAATCGAGATCACCTTCACGCCGTGCGCAACCGGCGGCATGATCATTTTTTCGACCTGGGTTGGACGCGCAGTAGTGCCCAGCATGCCCGGCACCGAGTGGCCGTAGATATCGGCGTCAACCACCCCGACCGACAGTCCCCGATCCGCCATCGCCGCGGCCAGGTTTACCGTCACCGAGGACTTGCCGACCCCACCCTTACCGGAGGCGACGCAGTACACCCGGGTCAGCGAGCCCGGCTGGGCAAACGGAATCCGGGGTTCCTCGGCAGTGCCGCGCAGTTGGCGGCGCAACGCGGTGCGCTGGGCGTCGCTCATCACGTCCAACTCCACCCGCACGTCCCGAACGCCCGGCAGGGCGCGCACCGCAGTGGTCACGCGGGAGGTAATGGTGTCGCGCATAGGGCAGCCGGCGACCGTGAGCCACACCGCTACCGCCACCATCCCGTCGGGCGTCACGGTCACGTCTTTGACCATGCCCAGCTCGGTGATCGGCCGGTTGATTTCGGGGTCGTATACCCCGTCCAGCGCGGCTCGGACCGCGTCGACCGACGGGGCGGTCTGGATGGAGGCCACAGCTGGCACCGACCTTCCGGTTAAGTATGGGTCTGGCATCAATGCTAGGCGTTTCGTCGTGGGGTGCTCGCCGAGCGGCGCCCCACCATGTTTCGAGCGGCATGCTCAACCCCGCTTGCCGCGCCGGTAGGCAGCGGAGCGATCCGAGGGCGACCGATCTAGGGCCGCCGGCTCCGGCGGGTTCGGTTCCCGCAGCTCGGTCAGCCGCGAAAGCTCTGAACGCAGGAAATCGCGGGTAACCACCTCGCCGACGGCCAGCCGCAGCGCCGACAGTTCCCGGGCCAGGTACTCGGTGTCCGCTTTGGTGCGCTCGGCGCGGGTCCGATCCTCCTCCAGGGTTACCCGGTCGCGGTCGTCCTGCCGGTTCTGCGCCAGCAGGATCAGCGGCGCCGCGTAGGCGGCCTGCGTCGAGAAAGCCAGATTGAGCAGGATGAACGGGTAGGGATCCCAGCGCAGGGACACCGCAAACAGGTTCAGCGCGATCCAGACCACGACCACCACGGTCTGCGCGGCCAGATACCGGCCGGTGCCCAGGAAGCGAGCCACCCGCTCGGAGGCACGTGCGAACGCGTCCGGGTCCACCCTGGGTGTCAGCCGTCGCGGCCCGCGCGGGATGTCCAACCGGTTTGGCGAATACAGCCACCGAGAATCAGCCACCGGTCACCTCACCAGACCAGTCGGGAGTAAGCCAGGCCTCCTGCTGGCGCCAGTCGTCGGGCAGCGCGGCGTCCAACAGATCATCCACGCTCACCGCCCCGAGCAGATGATCCGCGGAATCCACCACCGGCGCGCACACCAGGTCGTAGGCGGCGAAGTAGCGGGTGACCTCGGCTAGCGTCGCGTTCGGCCCAAGCCGAGCCAGCTCGGTATCCAGCACGCCGGCTACCAGGTCGGAGGGCGGCTCACGGAGCAGCCGCTGCAAGTGGGCACAGCCCAGGTAGCGTCCGGTTGGGGTAGCGGTGGGCGGGCGGCAGACGAACACCATGCTCGCCAGCGCGGGGGTCAGCTCAGGGTTGCGTACCCGGGCCAGTGCCTCCGCAACGGTGGCGTCCGGGGTGAGCACTACCGGCTCGGGGGTCATCAGGCCACCGGCGGTGTCCGAGGAGTAGGCCAGTAGCCGGCGGACCGGCGCTGATTCTTCGGGAGCCATCAGCCGCAGCAACCGCTCGCGCTCGGTCTGACCAAGCTCACCGAGCAGGTCGGCGGCGTCGTCGGGGTTCATCGCCTCCAGCACGTCGGCGGCGCGCTCGTCGCCCAACCGGGCGAGCACCGCGGCCTGCTCGTCCTCGGACAGCTCCTGGAGCACGTCCGCGAGTCGCTCGTCGTCGAGCGCATCGACCACCTCGTCACGGCGTTTTGCGGGCAGCTCCCGCAACGTATTGGCGACCTCTACCGCGCGCATTCGCTCGAACATGGCGAGCAGCTGCTCGGCGCCTTGCCCGCGGGAAGACACCTCGGCCAGCGTCAGCCCGACGACCTCATCCCAACCGAGCACCTTGACCGGACCTCGCCGGCCCAGCCGGCCGGTGCGCTCACGCACCGCCAACTTGGTGATCACCCAGTCCCGCGTCCGGGTTTGCTCGATACCGGCGTCCACCACATACGCGACGGCACCGGTGGCAGCCACGTGCACGCGGGTATCCAGGATCTCCCCGATGACCAGCGTCTCGTTAGGACGCAGGGTGAACTTGCGCAGGCTCACCGTGCCGGTGGACAGCACCACCGCACCCGGCTCGATGGTGGTGACGCGCAGCATCGGCACGAAAATCCGTTGCCGGATGGCGAGCTCGATGACCAGCCCCAGTATCCGCGGCGGCCGGGGGCCGATGCGCAGGGTGGTAACGAGGTCGCGGACTCTACCGATCTGCTCGCCATCGGGACCGAACACCGGCAGGCCAGCAACCCGCGCCGCAAAAACCCGGCTCGCCGTGGCCACAGTACGAGGCTAGCGTCCGCATTTCACCGTTCGGACTCGAACCGCGATCTGTGGACGGTATTCAGCGGTAGCAGTAGGAATCTGAGGAAGCATCACCGCCTTGCAGGCGGATCTGGTGTACCCGCAGGCCCCGGAAGTCGTCGCCGTGCGGGAAGAATCCGCGGTCGATGGTCAGTCCGCCCGTCGGGTCGGCGTCGATCTTGGCCATCCAGGCGCCGACACCGTCGGGGAAGAACTGGTCGTCCCACGCGCCGTACAGCGAGTTGGTGAGATACACCCGCTTCCCATCCCGGCTCACCTCCACCATCTGCGGTCCGCCCGCCAGCGGCTGGTCGGGATCGATCGGATGGGCCGTGCAGTCCACGATGCCCCCCAACCGCACCGATCCGGTCTCGCGTGGGTTCGCCGGGTCCGATACGTCGTACTGCTTGAGCTCGCCGGTGCCCCAGCACGAGACGTACAGCTGGCTGTCGTCCACTGACAGGTTTATGTCGGTGATCAAGGGTGGCACGGCTGCGAACGGCTGCAGCGCCGGAGGCAGCAAATCCGGATCAGCCGGTTCGGCGGCGATCGTGATCACCTTGTCCGCGCTCCAGCCGCCGTTGTCCCGGTGCCAGCGCCACACCGAGGCAGATAGGTCCTCAGTGGACACCACAACCCCGACGAATCCCCACGTCGCCTCGGGATCGTGCGCCGGGCGTAGCTCGAGCACCATCTGGTGGTGAGCTCCCAGATCGACCCGCTGGAGGTGCTTACCGGCGGCGAGGTCCCAGAAGTGCAGCGCGTGGCCGTACTTGTTGGCCAGCAGCAGTTCCGGGTCGACGCCGTCTTCGACCATCGACGGCGTGCCCCACTCGCTGGTGATCAGGGTGTTCTGCTTGAGGTGCCACCAGGCGTCATAGGAGAGGTACTGCGGGCCGCGGTCATTTTCCCACGGCCGGAGCACCTCGAACGTGGCATGGTCGAGCAGCGCGATCCCGCCCGGCCCGTCGTCGCCGTGGGCGCCACCGAGGCAGGACAGGAAGATTCCATCCGGGCCACAGTGCAAGGTGTGCGGCCGGGAGTAACCGGCATTGTCGGCCAGCTCTTGTGCGCTGATCGTCTTGACCAGAGTGGGATTGGTTGGATCCGGGTACGTGTCATACACATGCACCCGCGAACTCCGTAGCCCAGGCAGCAGCAGGTAACGACGCTGCAGGTCATGGCCGTGATGGCCCTCGTGGGCCAGCGCGCTGCTGCAGGCATTCCAGCCGAAATGGTGTAGCTCGTTGCCAGCACTCGGCAGGTCCGCCCAGCCAACCACCTGCCCGTATGCCGATGAGTTCGGGTCGACGTCGACGACCGTGAGAGCA
>DASQVU010000155.1:0-10622 GCA_035640615.1 Pseudonocardiaceae bacterium | reverse complement strand
GCTGGCGGGCGGACCCGCAGTGACCTGCATGACCTGAACACGCTCACCGCCATCGCGGCCACCAATCCGTGGCTGCAAGTGATCCCCGTGGTGGAGCATTCCCGGGTGGTCGGGATGGAGCACGGCACGCTCGCCGATGTGGTTACCCGCCTCGGCGCGTGGCCCGCCCACGACGTGCTGATCTGTGGTTCCCCGAACATGATCCGGGCCACCGTGTCACGGATGCTGGTCGCCGGCACCCCGCTCGACCGCATCACCCACGATCCGTTCACCCTCGACTAGTTGCGCTCCTCGCCGGCGTGGCCCCGACATGGAGACATTTCGGGGTGTAGGGGGGTGGTGGGAAGGGCTACCTTTTGGGGCGCCAGATGACCAGGGAGGTTTCGGTGCCGGGGCGCACGGGGACGAGGTCGCGGCGGTAGGAGGCGTGCACGGCAGCGGCGGCCTGCTCGGCGAGGGCCTCCGCCCGGGCCAGCTCAGCGCGGGCCTGCTCCAGCTCCGCCGTCAGCTCAGCCAGCCGGGACTGCAGCGCGTCGACCTGGTTCTCCAGCTCGATGATCCGCTTGATCCCGGCGAGATTGACGCCGTGGTCCTGGGACAGCCGCTGCACCTCCTGCAGCAGCGCGATATCGCGCGCCGAGTAGCGGCGACCACCCCCGGGGCTGCGGCCGGGCGATACCAGCCCCAACCGGTCGTAGCTGCGCAGCGTCTGGGCGTGCAGCCCAGCCAGCTGCGCAGCCACCGAGATGACGAATACCGGGGTGTCCTGATCCGCGCCTGGCGGGTGGTTCCGGGAGCTCATCGCCCTGCCCCCGAACTCGCTCGCTGCGCGCGGTCGACCCGCTCGAACAGCTCCGCCCGCGGGTCTTCGCCCGCAGTGGCAGCGGCGTACGCATCGAGCGCGTCCTTAGCCTTGCGATCCAGTGTGGTGGGCACCGCGACCTGCAAGGTCACCAGCAGGTCGCCGGCGCGCCCGTCCCGCCGGGCGATGCCCTTGCCGCGGGCCCGCAGCGTGCGACCACTGTTGGTGCCCGCCGGGACCTTGAGCTTCACACTGCCGTCCATGGTGGGCACGGTCAGCGTGGTGCCCTTGACCAGCTCGGGGAACGACACCGGCACGGTCACCGTGAGGTCGTCGCCGGAACGCCCGAACACCGGGTGCGGGGTGACGTGCACCAGCACGTACAGGTCACCGGACGGCGCGCCCCGCATGCCCGGCTCGCCCTGGCCGGCCAACCGGATCCGCTGACCGTCGGCAACCCCAGGGGGGATCCGCATGGTCAGTGTGCGGTGCCGGTTGGACACCCCGCGACCGGCGCACTCGGCGCACGGATCGTCGATGATCCGCCCGGTGCCGCGGCAGTCCCGGCACGGCTCGGAAAAGGCGAACGCCCCCTGGTTGCGGGTCACCAGCCCGGTGCCACCGCACGCGGGGCAGGCCCGCGGGACGGTGCCGGCACGGGCGCCAGTGCCGCCGCAGCTACCACAGGTGGACGGGCTGGCGATGCGCAAGGGAACGGTGGCGCCGCGGACCGCTTCGGTGAAGTCGATCCGGACCTCGGTCTCGACGTCGGTACCGCGTCGCGGACGGCTGGCGCCGGCACCGGCCGCGCCGCCACGGCCACCGAACAACCCGCCTAGCAGGTCACCAAGACCGCCCATGTCTCCGGACCGGCCGGCTCCCTGGCCGAACAGATCACCAAGGTCGAACCCGCCGCCCGGCCCACCGAACCCGCCTCCGGGCCGGAAACCACCGTTGAACAGGCTGCGTGCCTCGTCATACTGCTTGCGCTTCTCCGCGTCCGAGAGCACGCCGTACGCCTCGGACACCGACTTGAAGCGAGCCTCCGCGCGGGCGTCACCGGGATTGGCGTCCGGGTGCAGTTCCCGGGCCAATTTCCGGTAAGCCCGCTTGATCTCGTCAGCAGATGCGGTGGAGGAGACACCCAGCTCCTTGTAGAAATCCTTTTCAAGCCATTCACGGGCGCTCACCGGATACCTCCTCCCGCACTCTCATCAATTGTCCTGTAACTGTCCAGCCTCATCACACGGTCCGGCATCCGGCAGTAGACCGGCGTCAGTCACCGCGACCATCGCTGGGCGCAGGACCCGTTCACCGAAGCGATACCCACGGCGCAACACCGCGGTGACAGTCGGCTTGTCGACATCCGGTGAGGTGCTGTGCTGCACCGCCTCGTGCACCTCCGGATCGAAAACCTCCCCGATTGCCCCGAAGGGCTCCAGACCCTGCCCCTGCAGGACCGCCACGACCTTGTCCGCAACAGCTTTGAACGGGCCGGATAGGTCGCCGTGTTCCTGCGCCCGCTCGATGTCGTCGAGCACGGTGAGCAGCTGGGTAGCCACTTGGGCCTTGGCCGTGTCGATCACCAGCTGGCGATCGCGCTCCACCCGGCGCCGGTAGTTGCTGTACTCGGCGGAGATGCGCTGCAGATCACCGGTCCGCTCGTCCAATTGCGCCTGTAACGCGTCGAGCTCAGCCGATGCACCCGCCGCCGGAGTGTCGTCCCGTTCGTCGACATGCACGCCGCCACCGGCGGGCTGCTCACCCGCCGGTGGAACGCGAACCTCACCCGTCACCGGATCGATCCTCCGCTTGTCTCGGATTACGACTCTGGGTTGCTCGTCGCCCCCGGCGCCCTTGCCGGAGGTGTCGCCGAAAGTGTCAGGGGCGGGCTTCACTTCCGGCCGCCCCCGGAGTCCTCATCGACGATCTCGGCGTCGACAACCTCATCGCCGCCCGACGTGGAGGATGCACCGGTTGCACCGTCACCACCGGGTGACGAAGCGCTGGCCGCGGTGTCTTTGTAAAGCGCCTGGCCCATCGCCTGGGACTCGGTGGCCAACTTCTCCATCGCAGTCCGGATGGCGTCGGTGTCGGTGCCCTTCAAGGCCTGCTGGGCGTCGCCCAGCGCGGCGTTGACCTTGTCCTTGACGTCAGACGGCAGCTTGTCGTCGTTGTCCTTGAGGAACTTCTCGGTCTGGTAGACCAGCGACTCGGCCTGGTTGCGGGTCTCGGCCTCCTCCCGGCGCTTGCGGTCCTCCGCGGCGTGCTCCTCGGCGTCGCGCATCATCCGGTCGATGTCTTCCTTGGGCAGCGCCGAGCCACCGGTGATGGTCATCGCCTGCGACTTGCCGGTGCCCATGTCCTTGGCCGAGACGTTGACGATGCCGTTGGCGTCGATGTCGAAGGTGACCTCGATCTGCGGCACGCCACGCGGTGCGGGCGGCAGCCCGGTCAGCTCGAACATGCCGAGCTTCTTGTTGTAGGCCGCGATCTCCCGCTCGCCCTGGAACACCTGGATCTGCACGCTCGGCTGATTGTCGTCGGCCGTGGTGAAGATCTCGCTGCGCTTGGTCGGGATCGTGGTGTTGCGCTCGATGAGCTTGGTCATGATCCCGCCCTTGGTCTCGATACCCAGCGACAGCGGGGTGACGTCGAGCAGCAGGACGTCCTTGACCTCGCCCTTGAGCACACCGGCCTGCAGCGCGGCACCGACTGCGACGACCTCATCGGGGTTGACGCCCTTGTTCGGCTCCTTGCCGCCGGTGAGTTCCTTGACCAGGTCGGTTACGGCCGGCATCCGGGTGGATCCACCGACCAGCACGACGTGGTTGATCTGTCCTACGGAGATCCCGGCATCCTTAATGACGTTGCGGAACGGAGCACGGCAACGGTCCAGCAGGTCAGCGGTGATCCGCTGGAACTCCGCCCGGGACAGCGTCTCGTCCAGGAATAGCGGGTTCTTGTCCGCGTCGACGGTGATGTAGGGCAGGTTGATCGTCGCGGTGGACTGGCTGGACAGCTCGATCTTGGCCTTCTCGGCGGCCTCACGCAGCCGCTGCATGGCCATCTTGTCTTTCTTCAGGTCGATGCCATGCGAGGCGCGGAACTTGTCCACCAGCCAGTTGATGATCCGCTCGTCCCAGTCATCCCCACCGAGGTGGTTGTCCCCGGAGGTCGCGCGGACCTCGACCACGCCCTCGCCGATCTCCAGCAGGGAGACGTCGAACGTGCCACCGCCAAGGTCGAAGACCAGGATGGTCTGCTCTTTTTCGCCCTTGTCCAAGCCGTAGGCCAGCGCGGCCGCGGTGGGCTCGTTGACGATCCGCAGAACGTTCAGGCCGGCGATCTGACCGGCCTCCTTGGTGGCCTGGCGCTGGGCGTCCTCGAAGTAGGCCGGCACGGTGATCACCGCGTCGGTCACGTCCTCACCGAGGTAGGCCTCGGCATCGCGCTTGAGCTTCATCAGCACCCGGGCGCTGATCTCCTGCGGGGTGTACTTCTTGCCGTCGATCGTGATCGACCAGTCGGATCCCATGTGCCGCTTGACCGACCGGACGGTGCGCTCGACGTTGGTGACCGCCTGGTTCTTGGCGGACTGGCCCACGAGCACCTCGCCGTTCTTGGCGAACGCGACGATCGAGGGCGTGGTGCGCGAGCCTTCCGAGTTCGCCACCACCGTGGGCTCGCCGCCCTCCAAGACACAGACGACAGAGTTAGTGGTGCCTAGGTCGATACCGACCGCACGAGCCATGTGAGAAACCCTTTCAAACTTGACTGATGTCCACTCAATCTCGGGAGTGACTATACAACGCCAGCAGCCCTGGACTTGAGTGGACCCCGCTCAACCTTCTGCCAGGCTCAACGGCAACCCGGCCGTCAATGTTCCCGGGCGCGCGGTTTCCGTCCGCAGTCTGGATGCAGGCTGCTGTTCTCGGGCCTTTCCGGCCCTGAAAAATCGCCTTCTGGAACCAGACTGCCGGTCAGCCTGGGAAGACGAGCGGAGTAGATCGAGTACCCGTCGATGTACCGCGCGACTGTGGTCGCGATCAGGGTGGCCGCCATCATCGGCAACACCAGTTGGAACCCGCTGTCGGTCAGCTCGATGACGAGGGCAAGCGCGGCGAGCGGTGCCTGCATTGCGGCGCCGAGCATGGCTGTAGCGCCGATGAGCGCATAGGCACCGGCAGGCGAACCTGGCCAGACGAGCGACCAGACGGTACCCAGCAATCCGCCGAGCAGGGCGCCGGTGCTCAGGGTGGGCGTGAACAGGCCACCGGCGGCTCCGCTGCCCAGGCACAACGCGGTGACGAGCGGCTTGAGCAGGAACAGGGCAAGGAGGAGCAGCAGGCCGAGCTGGCCGAGAAATGCGTCCTGAGCGATACCCTTGCCGTTGCCGAACAGCTGCGGGTATTGCAGTCCGATCGCGGCGAGTATCAGGAATGCCACGAGTGGCGCAATGAGCGCCGGCCATCCGGTAGGGCGCCGATGACTCACCCAGCCGATGAGCCGGATGAAGCCGACCGAGATCAACCCGATCATCGGACCGGCCAGGACCGCCCAGATGAGTTCCGCGCTGGTCAACGGGTAGGCAGGCGTGCCGCTGTAGGTTGCCTGCGCCGGTAGATAGATCCAGGCGGTGAGCGTGGCGATCCACGAGCACGCCAGTGCCGGCAACACGACCGGGAGGGTGATGCCTGCGCAGAGGACCTCGGCGGTGAACAGCGCCCCGCCGAGAGGCACGTTGTAGACCGCGGCCAACCCCGCGCCCGCTCCGCAAGCGACGAGCAGTCGCCGCTGGTCCGGCGACAGGCCGGTGTACCGCCCCAGCAGGCTGCCGGAGACGGCGCCCATCAGCTTGGGTGCGGCTTCCCTCCCGAGGGAGGCACCCAGGCCTACCACGATCTCAGACAGTACTGAGGTTCCGATACTGCGGCGGAACGACAGGGTTCCGTCGCCACACCACACCGCCTCGTCGGCGTCGGATTTCCGGCCCTTCGTGTAACGGCGCAACAGGTACCACCCGACGCCACCGACCACGCCGGCGAGGGCCAACGCGACCACCCGGCGGCTTGCCGGGGCACGCTCGACGCCCGCCTCGAAGCTTCCGGTGTGATAGCCGTAGGCCAGGTGCTCAACGGTGAACAGAAGCAGCATCATCACGACGCCGAACAGGCCGGCTCCGACACCGGTGAGCACGACCATCACCCAAAACAGCGGAGTGAGCGCGGCCGGACCGTCGCTGATCGCGTTAGGCTGCTCGGTTGCACCCCGCCCGGAGGCGATCCGCCACCGGATCACCGGCGCCGGCACCCGGACGCGGTCAGTGGCTCGGCCGGACCAGCCTCGGGTGCGCCACACTACTGATCCATACCCCTGGTGGTGTGGCCGCAGTCGTCGTGACTCACCCCTGCCGGGCTGGGTGCGTCGAGATGGTCGACGAGGCGAGCCACCGCCGGGAGGGCGGACCGGACAGCGGCCTGATCTGCGGCCGGCAGCCGGTGCAAGGCAGCGCCGATGCGCTGCTGGTGGGCGTGCTCCCAGCCGGCAAGTTTGCGCCGCCCCGCCGGGGTGCGAGTCACCACAGCCACGCGCTGGTCATGCATCAGACCCGCGCGCGGCTAGTCCCGACTCGACAAGCACCTGGACGAGGCCGCTGACGGTGTTGGGTGCCAACCGCAGCAGGCTGGCGAGTTCCCCGATCCGGATCGGCTGGTGATCCTGCAGCGCCAGTAACAGCTCGACCTGCGCCATGGGCAGGCTCTCCCAGGGGTACTCGGTCCGGATGCTGGCTCGTAACGCCCGGCGTAGCCGGGTGACGACCGCGGTGAGGGCCCGAGCTTGGGATGACACCGGGAGCGACATGAGGAGAGCAATAGGTCAAGATTGCTCTGTATGCGATTTAATCGGTCGCAGACAAACTTGGTATGGGTGCCAGAGCAGGGATGGGCTGGTCTCGGACAAAGCCGCCTGTCGGGCCGGCGGCTGGAAACATGGCCAGCACATTGAGGACCGGTGCTGGCGCTCGACTCCAGCGCAGCACGCATCGCCCAGCGAGCGAAACCGGAGTCCGCACGGCACGCACTATCTAGCTACTACCGAGTAACTAGCCGTAGGGTGAATACCGTGATGGCAGTGCGACTGGTGATTGGCCTGGGGCTCACGCTCCTGACGCTCATCTTCGCCGCTCGTCGGGTGCAGTGGCTATACACGCTGATCAGCTCCGGGCAGCCGGACCACGGCCGCGCCGCGGATCTGGGCGCCCGGCTGCGCACCCAGCTGACCGAGGTATTCGGGCAGCGGCGGTTGCTGCGCTGGACGGTCCCCGGATTGGCGCATTTCTTCACCTTCTGGGGCTTCGTCATCCTGCTGACCGTCTACATCGAGGCCTACGGCGCGCTGTTCAACGAGCATTTCGCCATCCCGCTGATCGGGCACTGGGCGGTCCTGGGCTTCTTGCAAGACGTGATCGCGCTCGCGGTACTGGTGTCCATCATCGCGTTCGCGGTCATGCGGATCCGGCAGGACCCCGAGCGCAGGCACCGGTCGTCGCGCTTCTACGGCTCGCACACCGGCGGCGCCTGGCTCATCCTGTTCATGATCTTCAACGTGATCTGGACGATGTTCCTGTTCCGGGGCACCGCGGTGAACGTCGGCACCTTCCCGTACCTGTCCGGGGCGTTCGTCTCCCGCGCGGTCGGCGGGCTGCTCGCACCGCTGGGCCCGGGGATCAACCAGCCGCTGGAGACCGCGGCGCTGCTCACGCACATCGGCGTCATGCTGGCGTTCTTGATGATCGTGCTGCACTCCAAGCACCTGCACATCTTCGTCGCGCCGATCAACGTGGCGGCCAAGCGGATGCCCAAAGCGCTCGGCCCGCTGCTGCCCATGGAGTCCCGGGGCAAGCCGATCGACTTCGAGGATCCCAATGAGGACGACGTCTTCGGCCGCGGCAAGATCGAGGACTTCACCTGGAAGGGCATGCTCGACTTCGCGACCTGCACCGAGTGTGGCCGCTGCCAGAGCCAATGCCCGGCGTGGAACACCGGCAAGCCGCTATCCCCCAAGCTTGTGATCATGGATCTGCGTGATCACCTGTTCGCCAAGGCGCCTTATCTAATTGGCGGACAGCAGGTGCCGGAAGATATCGACGTGCTGGCCCTGGCCGCCAGCAACGGCCACCACGTGCCCGAGTCCGGGTTCGACCGGGTACCCGGATCGGGCCCGGAACAGGCGGCCCGGCCGCTGGTGGGCTCGGCCGAGACCGGCGGCGTGATCGATCCGGACGTGCTGTGGTCGTGCACCACCTGCGGGGCGTGCGTGGAGCAGTGCCCGGTGGATATCGAGCACGTCGATCACATCGTCGACATGCGCCGCTACCAGGTGATGATCGAGGCAGAGTTCCCCACCGAGCTGGGCACGCTGTTCCGCAACCTGGAGAACAAGGGCAACCCGTGGGGGCAGAACTCCTCAGCCCGGATGGACTGGGCCAAGGGTCTGGACTTCGAGGTCCCGCAGTTGACCGAGGAGACCCTGCCCGACGACGTCGAGTACCTGTTCTGGATCGGCTGCGCCGGTGCCTTTGACGACAACGCAAAGCGGACCGTGCGGGCGGTCGCGGAGCTTCTGCACCGGGCCGGCGTGCAGTATGTGGTGCTCGGTGACGGCGAGACCTGCAACGGGGACCCGGCCCGCCGGTCGGGCAACGAGTTCCTGTTCCAGATGCTCGCGCAGCAGAACGTCGAGGTGCTCAACACGGTGTTCGACGGCCGCCCGCCCGGCCGCCGCAAGATCGTGACTACCTGCCCGCACTGCTTCAACACGCTGGGCCGGGAGTACCCGCAGCTGGACGGGCACTATGAGGTGGTGCACCACACGCAGCTGCTCAACCAGCTAGTGCGGGAAGGCAAGCTCACACCCGTCCCCGGTGGCGACGGTCCGGCCGTGACCTACCACGACCCGTGCTACCTGGGCCGGCACAACGACGTCTACTCTCCGCCGCGCGAGCTGGTCGGTGCATCCGGGGCGCAGCTCACCGAGATGCCGCGTCACGCAGACCGCTCGATGTGCTGCGGTGCCGGCGGCGCCCGGATGTGGATGGAAGAGCGCATCGGCAAGCGCATCAACGAGGACCGGGTCGACGAGGCGATCGCCACTGGGTCCTCCGCGATCGCGACTGGGTGCCCGTTTTGCCGGATCATGTTGACCGACGGGCTCACTGCCCGCGAGGCACAGGGCGCGGCCGGCAAGACCTCCGAGGTCATTGACGTCGCCCAGCTGCTGCTGGCCAGCGTCAAGCGTGGCGATCCGCCCGACGCCGAATAGCTAGTTCTGCACTGCTCGCGGCACGGCCGCGCCGCGAAAGGTGCTCAAGCATCCATGAGATCGTGCAGACCACAGTAAATAAGGTGCACAAGCATCCATAAGACGTTGTCATCTGACGCGGCGGGTGTCGGTGCGCTGGAAGTTGAGGTACGCCCGCGACGGTGTGGGTCCGCGCTGACCCTGGTAACGGGAGCCCACCCCGGCGCTGCCGTAGGGATGTTCGGCAGGGCTGGACAGCCGGAACAGACACAGCTGGCCGATCTTCATTCCCGGCCACAGCGTGATCGGCAAGTTGGCCACATTGGACAGCTCCAGAGTGATGTGGCCGGTGAAGCCGGGATCGATGAAGCCGGCTGTGGAGTGCGTCAGCAAACCGAGCCGGCCGAGGCTCGACTTTCCTTCTAACCGCCCTGCCAGATCATCGGGCAAGGTGATCTGCTCGAAGGTCGACCCAAGCACGAACTCGCCCGGGTGCAACACGAACGGCTCATCACCTTCGGGCTCCACGAGCGAGGTCAGCTCATCCTGCTGCACCGCGGGGTCGATGTGCGTGTACCGGGTGTTGACGAAGACCCGGAAGAAGCGATCCAGCCGCACGTCGATGCTGGACGGTTGGAGCAGCTTCTCGTCGAACGGCACGACGCCCAAGCGCCCTGCGTCGATCTCCGCCCGCAGGTCGCGGTCAGACAGCAGCACGGCCGCCACACTAGCCGAGCCGCCGGCCGTGCTAAGCTCAGCGCTGCTGCGGGTGTAGTTTAATGGTAGAATGAGAGCTTCCCAAGCTCTAGACGCGGGTTCGATTCCCGTCACCCGCTCCATTGGAAAAGCCCAGTTCATCAATGCTATGCGGCGATGAGTCGCCACCGGAAACATTGGTTTCCTCAGCGTTTGTGCCCTCTACGTGCCCTAAGCGGACATCCTTACAATGCTGCTCGATAAGCAGACTCAGCCCATCTGCGATCAGTTGGTTGGCTGCATTGGTGGCGTGCTGGTAGATCATCGCGGCGCGTGGGCTGTCATGGCCCATCCGGGTCATCAGATCTCGCAGGCTGCTGCCTGTCGCAGCCGCGAGGGTATTGCCGGTGTGCCGCAGGTCGTGAAAGTGCAGATGGGGAACACCAATCGCGGTGACATTCTTTTTCCAATTCGTCGCCGGGTTGAAATTACCGCGTCTCATGGGGCCGCCACGTTGCATAGTGAACACAAGGTCATCTGGGTTCGGGCCGACGTACTCAGCCAGATGCCGGGCAAGGTCTGCTTGCAGGGCATGAGGAACCGTCACTGTCCGACGACCAGCACGGGACTTCGGCGCTCCTCGGATCAAGTCTTGACCTGGCAAGTCGATCAGCTGTGACGTGATGTAGATACGACTACCGTCCTTCTCCACATCACGCCGTCGCAGTCCGGTGATCTCACCCCACCGCAGGGAGCACATGGCAGCGACGAGGATGAAGGTCCGCAGTCGCGGGCGAGGCATCCGGTCGGCCAGCTCAAA
>DASQVU010000154.1:0-2039 GCA_035640615.1 Pseudonocardiaceae bacterium | reverse complement strand
TGTCCACTGAAGTCAACATCGACACGTGGCGGATGTTCCGGTTACGAGGACAGTGGGAACCCGGCAACCACATCGCTGAGGTACGCGCGATGGACAAGACCGGCTACACCCAGACACCGGATCGGGCCGCGCCCATTCCCGACGGGGCCAGTGGGTGGCATTCGGTACAATTCACCGTCCTTCCCCATTCCACGCCGTGAACCCACCGCCACGGAACACCGAAATAATAAGGACATCCTGCGACAGCGCGAACGTGTCCTATTCGTAACCTCCAGCGGTGAACCCTCCACCGCCGACTATCGAACTAATCAACGTGAGGCCCGGCGCCGGCCCGGCGCGGCAGGGCAAACTAAGGATAGAAATCGAGTGAGGAAAATCCGATGAAGAAAATCCAGCGACTGGCCGCCATCGGAGCTATGGCCGCCCTGACCGCCGTGGTCGGCGCCTGTAGCAGCACCCAAGGCCCAGCCACCGGCAGCCAAGCCTCCGCACCAGCCAGCAATTCGGCGGCGCCCACCGGTGAGGCCACCGCGCCCACCGGCAACGGCGTCACCAAGATCAGTGACATCTTCGGTCCGGCCTGCAACCAGGTACCCACCGAAGGCCCCGGCTCCGCGCAGGGCATGGTCAACGACCCGGTGGGCACCGCGGCCAGCCATAACCCGCTGCTGACCACCCTCACCAAAGCCGCCACCGCCGCCAACCTGGTCGACACCCTCAACAGCGCCCCGGCGCTCACCGTGTTCGCCCCGGCCGACCCCGCCTTCGCGGCGCTAGAAGCCCAGCATCCTGGCATCACCACGCAGCTGACCACCGCCCCAGACGTCGCATCACCGAACAGCCAACTGGCCAAGATCTTGACCTACCACGTGGTCGGTCAGCGCTATGACGCCGCGGGCCTCGTCCACGCGGGCACCCTGGACAGCCTAGAAGGCGCCAAGCTGACCATCGGCGGCACCGCGGCAGCACCGACCGTCAACGGCGCCCCGGTGTTATGCGGCAACATCCCCACCAAAAACGCGACCGTGTTCGTCATCGGGCAGGTGCTCTCCCCGCCAGCTTCCTGAGTAGATCGACGCAGGAACAACTCCTCAGTAACAACTCCTCAGGGGCGGCTGGGTTGGACAGCCGCCCCTGTCGATCAATCACCCAGCGCCCTGATGACCCACACCACCCGCCATGCGCACAGCGAGCCAGCCACCAACTCCCGCTGTCCTGCAGCCCCCGGAGCAAGACTGCCCGAGGCACCGTGACGAACCCAAAACGCTCACCGCGCGGGCCAGCTCGTCGCTCGTTGTGGCTGTCTGTCGGTTTCTGCGGGACTACCGTGAGCACCAGACCTGCATGCAACCCGTAGTTCGTGTCTAGCAGCGTGAGGATCTCTCTGGTGGCCGATGAGGCTCAATCGGACTTCCGGTGGCCTGACCGAGAGAAACATACGTCGCAGCCGTCGCCACCGGCTACCGGTATGGCGGAGGGGCCTTCCGATACCGAACTCGTGCGACGAGTCAGGAACGCCGACGGGGCGGCACTGGCCCAGCTCTATCAGCGCTTCGTTCGGCCCTGCTACTCACTGGCCCACCGGATCTGTGCCGACGACGGGCTGGCCGAGGATGTCGTGCAGGAGGTGTTCCTGACGCTGTGGCGGGATCCGGGTCGGTTCGACCCCGCGCGGGGCGGATTCGCCACCTGGTTGCTCACGGTGACCCACCATCGGGCGGTGGACGCGGTACGAAGGGAAAGCACCATCCGTCGGCGCGTGGTGGCGGTGCCCGAGGCAGGCGAGGACTGGTCGCCCACCCCAGTACCAGGCGCCGACCAGGCAGCCATGGCACGTCTCGCCGCCGATCAGGTGCGCGCGGCGCTGCACCGCCTGCCCATCGCGCAACGCCAGGTACTCGCCCTGGCCTATTTCGGTGGGCACACGCAAAGCGAGATCACAGTGCTAACTGCTGGGGACCCAAGCACCGATGGTGATCCAGGAACGGAAGCTGCGGGGATCGGTACCCCTGGTACCGGCGTCCCCACAGCGGGGGATA
>DASQVU010000153.1:0-18385 GCA_035640615.1 Pseudonocardiaceae bacterium | reverse complement strand
TCGGCGCAGGCCACGGAAGCGCACTGATCGTCTTCGCCCTCCCGGAAACGTCGTAGTGCCGTGACGCGAACCAGCCGAAATTGGGCAGAGAGGAGGTGGATCCATGGAGTCTCAGCTCGCCGTGTGGGAGACGCCCGAGTTCGAGGAGATCGAAGTCCCGCCTGAGGTGACCATGTACATCGCTCAGTTGCAGGACTAGCGGACGTGGGGCGGCGCCGGACCCGGACCTGGGTTCGGCGCCCTCCGACGGCCCGGGACGGCCGTGGACGTCAGGGCCGACGAGGGACGGAGTGACATGGTGTGGCTGCGGGTGCTGGGCTCGGCGGCGGGGGGCGGCTCCCCGCAGTGGAACTGCGCCTGCCCGGTATGCGCCGCAATCCGGGCCGGTACCCGCCCGGCCCGGCCCCGCACCCAGTCGTCGGTGGCAGTGAGCGCCGACTACCGGCGGTGGTTCCTGATCAACACCTCGCCCGATGTCCGCACCCAGATAGAGGCCTTCTCCGGTCTGCACCCGCACGTCGATCGGAGCACACCGCTGGAGGCGGTGCTACTCACCGATGCCGAGCTGGACCACACGCTCGGTCTGCTGCTGTTGCGCGAGGCCCGGGCCTTGCGGCTGTACGCCACGCCCGCGGTGCACAAGACGCTGTGCGACGGCTCGGGGATCCTGCGCACGCTCGAGCGCTACTGCCCGATCGAGTGGCGAGCGGTGGTCCCCGGCGCCGAGGTGCCGCTGGCGGACGGGCTGTCCTGCCGGGCGTTCGACGTACCCACCACCAAGCGGGCCCGGTTCGGGCCGGGGGTGGACCACGGCCGGGTCGTGGGCTACCGGCTGACCGACGAGCGCAGCGGGGGGACGCTGGTGTACCTGCCGGGGGTGCAGGCGCTCACGCCGGCGGTGCGCGCAGAAATCGAAGGCTGCGACTGCCTGCTGATCGACGGGACCTGCTGGCGCGACGACGAACTGGTTCGGCTCGGCCTGGCCGGCAAGACGTCCCGGGAGATGGGCCACCTGCCCATCGACGGTCCGGACGGCAGCCTGGCGCAGCTCCCGTCGTTGGGAGTCGCCCGAACGATTTTCGTGCACAGAAACAACACCAACCCGATCCTGCTGGAGGACGCACCCGAGCGGCGCATCCTGGAGGACAGCGGCATGGAGGTGGCCATGGACGGCCTCGAGGTCCAGGTGTAGGGCCGTGACGACGACAACCGGGACCACCGGGACCAGCACCACTGGCACCGCGACCAGCGGCGACGGTTTCGTCGAGACGTTGCGGGCCCATTCGCGGCGGTACCACGACCAGCACCCGTTCCACGTCCGGATGAACGCCGGCCGGCTGAGTCGCCGGCAGATCCAGGGCTGGGTGGCCAACCGCTTCTACTACCAGGAGAACATCCCCCGCAAGGATGCCGGGATCCTGGCCAACTGCCCTGACCTGGACGTCCGCCGGCGCTGGATCCGGCGCATCGTCGACCACGACGGCACCGCCGCCGGCGAGGGCGGCATCGAGGCGTGGCTGCATCTGGCCGAGGCCACCGGGCTGACCCGTGAGGAAGTGCGCGACCACCGGCACCTGGTCCCCGGGGTGCGGTTCGCGGTCGACGCGTACGTGAACTTCACCCGGACCCGTCCGTGGGTGGAAGCGGTGGCGTCCTCGTTGACCGAGCTGTTCGCTCCGGACCTGATGGCGAAGCGGCTGGCCGCGTTCGAGCGGTGGTACCCGTGGATCGACCCGGAGGGCCTCGCCTACTTCCGGGCCCGCCTCGAGCAGGCTCCCCGTGACTGCGAGCACGCGCTCGAGGTGGTGACCAAGCACTGTCTGTCGGCTGAGTCCCAGGCAGGGGCGGTGGACGCGCTGTCGTTCAAATGCGACGTCCTGTGGAGCCTGATGGACGCCATCGACCACGCCTACCCGGAGTGAGCGCCATGGACCTAACGCCGACCAGCACCCCGACCGGTACGGTAACCCGACCCAGCGCCGGAGTGTCCGCCTCGGACCGTCCCCGGTTGGCGCGCCACGTCCGGCTGAGCTTCTGCCGGACCCGGGAGCGGCATGTGCTGCTGCGTCCGGAGACTGTGGTGGTCCTGAACGGCAGCGGCGCGGACATCCTCGAGCTGTGCGACGGGCAGCACACCGTGGCGGAGATCGTGGCCGAGCTGGGCGCGCGGTACCAGACCGTCGTCGACGACGAGGTGCGGAGGTTCGTGACCAGGCTCGTCGCCCGGCGCTGCGTGGAGCTCGCCGATGGATAGCCCCTTCGGGTTGCTGGCCGAGCTGACCTACCGCTGCCCGCTGGCCTGCGCGTACTGCTCCAACCCGCTCAACCTGGCCGACTATCAGGACGAGCTGACCACGCAGGAGTGGCGGCGGGTGCTGCTGGAGGCTCGGGACCTTGGGGTGCTGCAGTGCCACCTGTCCGGCGGGGAACCGCTGCTGCGGCGCGACCTGGTGGAGATCGTCGCCGGTGCCCGCGAGCTCGGCCTCTACACCAACCTTGTGACCAGCGCGATCGGACTCTCCCGCCCGAGAGCCGAGCAGCTGCGGGCCGCCGGCCTGGACCACGTGCAGGTCAGCATCCAGGCCGACGAGCCGGCCGTGTCCGACCGGATCGCCGGCACGCCGTCCTTCCGGCGCAAGGTCGAGGCCATGGGCGTGGTCAAGGAGCTGGGTTGGCCGCTCACCGTGAACGTGGTGCTGCACCGGCAGAACATCGACCGCGTCGCCGACATCTTGGGGCTGGCCGAGGAGGTGGGCGCCGACCGGGTGGAGCTGGCCAACACCCAGTACTACGGGTGGGCCTGGCGCAACCGTCACGCGCTGCTGCCGAGCCGGGCCCAGCTCGAGGCGGCCGAGGTCGTCGTGCGGGCCGCCCGCGAGCGGTTGCGGGACCGCATGAACGTCATTTACGTCATCCCCGACTACTACAGCCGCTACCCGAAGCCCTGCATGGGCGGCTGGGCCTCCCGGCAGCTGACGGTGACGCCCAACGGCGACGCCCTGCCCTGCCCGGCCGCCCAGACCCTGCCGTTGCCGCGCGCCAACGTACGCGAGAACTCGCTGGAGCAGATCTGGACCGGATCCCCGGTGATGACCGCGTTCCGGGGGACCGGCTGGATGCCGGATCCCTGTCGCAGCTGCGATCGGCGGGAGCGGGACTTCGGCGGGTGCCGGTGCCAGGCGTTCCTGTTCACCGGGGACGCCGCCCGCACCGACCCGGTCTGCCACCTGTCACCCGACCACGAGCTCGTCGCCCGGGTGGTCGAGGCCGCCAACGCGGACCCGGGAGCGGGCGACCGGGCGCTGGTCCCTCGCCCCCACCAGGCCCGCAAGCCTGCCCGCCTTCCGGGCGAAGCGGTCTAGCCGCCGAACACCAACGGCAGCGCCACCGCGGCGATGATCAGCGTGACCCCGCTCAGCAGGTCGGAGCGGATCCGGATGAGGCTGGCGGCGGCCCGTCCCACCTGCAGCCCGATCAGCGACAGCACCGCCGTCATGGTGCTGAAGACCGCCGCCGAGAACCACGGCGAGAGCCCGAGCATCCCCAGGCTTGCCCCGGCGAACAGGTTATCCAGGCTCAGCGACAACGGGATGCCGAACAGTGCCCACGGGTGGTCCAGCTCCTCCGGCTCGGGGTTCCGAAGGGCCGAGATGACGAGGTACAGACCGTACCCGCCGAGGGCAGCCGCGCCCACGTAGTCAGCGACGTCCCCAACGGCCTCCCCGATCTGGCGACCGATCAACAGCCCGATCAGGGGCATGAGCCCATCCCACAGCCCGAAGGTCAGCGCGACCTGCACCGCGCGCTTCAGACCGAATGGTACGGTGCCGAGGGCGATCGAGACCCGGAAATTGTCGAGACTAAGCACGAAACCGAGGACCAGTACTTCCCAGATCATGGCGACGTCACCCCTCGATGACGACCGATTCCCATAGGAACGACCCTTTCTCGGCTAGCATCCGCCATAGTCAGAGATGATATCTCAGATGGTCAGCGGAATAAACCCGGTACGCCGATTTCCGGCAGTTTCTCGGCACTACTCGCCGACGCTGACCCGCAGGCTCGTCAGGGCCCCTGACGAGCGCATTCGCGTGGATCCGTCCGCTGCTGCGCGTGGGTCCGCCACCTCGCGGTGGTCGCTCCCGAAAGCACTCCTGGCTCCGACGAAAATCCGCCGGAGCCAGGAGCGAACCCCGGACGAGCCGGCAATCTGGACAGTTGAATCGGTGGATTCAACCATCATCCTGCGCCTTCCGACATTCGACCGCAGACGCTACGGGCGCCACCACGGACAGTCGTTCAGAACAGTTCAGAGTTGTTATTTACTGATGTGTTTTTAGGGATGCGTCAGCAATTCCACGCCCACCCTGGAAGGGCACGAAGAATGCTATTCGGCGCACCCCCACGGGCTGCCGGCCAGGCAGGCTCGACTGTCTGATCAGTTCGGCGGACCGGGTGCCAGAGCCACGGCGGCATCGTGCTGCTGGCCTGAGGGATCTAGCCAGGTCAGCCGTACCGAATCTCCCGGATGATGCCAGTTCAACACGGTGGTCAGGGTCGTGGCGGAATCGATCGCCGTGTTGTCGACGGCCAGGATCGTGTCACCCGCGGCCAGCCCGGCTTGATCGCCCGGCAAGCCCTGCACCACGCCCACGATGGTGAGGCCTGCTGGCACGCCCAAGCTGTACCGCCGGTGGATGATGCCCCACAGGCTGGGCTCAGTAGGGGCACTGGTGTCCTGAACCATGACGCCGAGCACGCCGGTGGGTCCGATGTGGACAGTTTGGGAGCCGGTCCCGGCTTCGATTTGCTTGGTGATGGCCATCGCATCGTTGATCGGGATCGCGAAACCCTCCCCACGAGGGGACAAGAAATGGAAACCCATCGAGGCTGCGGTATCAATTCCGACAACCTGTCCCGCGGTGTTGACCAGCGGACCGCCGGAGTCGCCGGGCACCACATGGGCCGCGATTTGAATCAGCCCAGTGAGCTGCTCGGCGGTGCCGTCGTACGCGTCGCTGGCGGTGATCGTCCGATCCAGGGCTGACACCCTGCCGGGCGCGACGGTGGGAGGGCCGCCGACCCCGCCCGCATTGCCCACCGCGGCGATCCAGTCGCCGATCGAGACCGTGTCGGAATCCCCGATAGAGGCCGTCGGTAAGCCTGAGGCCCCTTGCACCTGCAGCACGGCAATGTCGTGGCTGCGGTCATAGCCGACCACCGTCGCGGGGTAGGTACGGCCGGTACCGACATCGGTGACGCTGACACTGCTGGCACCGATGATCACGTGATTGTTGGTGAGCACCTCTCCGGATGGGCTCAGCAGAATGCCGGTACCGGCACCCGCAGCGTTTTGGTAGGCCAGCTGGGTATTGACATCCACCACACCCGCCTCCAGCGGTGAAGCTACCGTTGGCAACGCCACGGACCGCAACTGCGACCGCACCAAGGCCGATGGCAGCGGCAACGACCCGGAAGCGACGTGCCAGACGACCCGGCCCACTCCAACCGTTGCAGCCAGCAGCACAGCCACGACAACCACGATGATCAGCACGGCCGGATTCCGGCGCGGTCGCGGTGGGATCGGCGTGCGCGAGCAACCACCTGGAGACAACTGTGGCCCGGCTGGTGGGTAGCCCGCGCGATGAGTCTTGCGCACTGCACACCTCCTCTGGCGCGGCCTCGCCGGCGGCTTACCTGTCCAGTACCCCGCGGAAACGGGAAAAATGCCCGATACCCGCCTGTGCACGTCTGCTGATCCATGGTCTGGCAGCAGCCAGCTGACGGTGCGGCGGTGCGCCGCGCTGGGCTGAGCAGAATCGCCTGATCCGGAGAGCACGCCCCCAATCGAGTGGCTGGTACGCCTTCATCGGCTCGAACACAGCCTGAACACGACCCGTAGATGGCTGCCAGCCGCGAACGCCGCCCGGTCGGCGTCGGGAGCAAAGCGTCCCCACGGCCATAGCCCCAGACGATAATCCGGAGATGGACAGTGGAAACACGGCGTTCGTGCTCGGTTCTGCGGCGTTGGTGATGCTCATGACGCCAGGCCTGGCGTTCTTCTACGCAGGCATGGTGCGGGCCCGCAGCGCGCTCAACATGATGATGATGAGCATGGTGACGCTCGGCGTCGTCGGGCTGATCTGGGTGTTGTTCGGCTTCTCGCTGTCGTTCGGCGACTCCCACGCCGGGCTAATCGGCGGGTTCGGCTTTGCTGGCCTGCGAGTGCCCGGGATGGTGGTGGGGAGCGGTATTCCGCTGGCAGCCTTCGCCATGTTCGAGCTGATGTTTGCGATCATCACCGCGGCGCTGCTATCCGGAGCTATCGCCGACCGGGCGCGGTTCTGGTCGTGGACAGCGTTCATGGCGCTGTGGACGGTGGGGGTCTACGTCCCGCTGGCCCACTGGATCTTCGCATTCGACGGTTATTCGGGGGCCCACGGCGGCTGGCTGGCGAACCGGCTGGGCGTGCTCGACTTCGCCGGGGGCACGGCGGTCGAGGTCAATTCCGGGATGTCCGCCCTGGCGCTGGCGCTCATCGTGGGCCGGCGGCGGGGCTGGCCACGAGAGCCGATGCGCCCACACAATCTGCCGGCCACGCTGCTGGGCGCCGGGTTGCTGTGGTTCGGCTGGTACGGCTTCAACGCGGGTTCAGCGCTCGCCGCGAGCGCGGTCGCGGCCAATGCGTTCCTCAACACCACGGTCGCGCCGGCGGCCGCAGTGCTCGCATGGCTGGTCCTCGAGCACCGCCTCGACGGCCGTCCCACCAGCCTCGGCGCGGCGTCGGCTGTGGTCGCCGGGCTGGTCGGCATCACCCCGGCCTGTGGCTATGTCGACACGTTCGGCGCGATCGTCATTGGGCTGGCCTGTGGCGTGGTCTGCCAGCTCGCAATCCGGCTCAAGTACCGGCTGGGCTACGACGACTCGCTCGACGTGGTCGCTCTCCATGGCGTAGGCGGAGCGGTCGGGCTGCTGCTGACCGGGCTGTTCGCGACCACCGCCGTCAACTCCGGGGGCGCGAATGGGCTGTTCTACGGGGGTGGTGCCGGCCAGATCGGCAAGCAGGCCATCGGGACACTGGTGGCCGCCGGGTACGCGTTCGTGGTCAGCTTCGGACTCGCCTGGCTAGTACGTGTCACGATGGGGTTCCGGGTGGCCCCCGAGGTCGAGTCCGAGGGCATCGACGAGGCCGAGCACGCTGAAAGCGCGTACGAGTTCTCGCCGCTCACCACGACGGGCCGCGCCACGGTGCTGCCGTCCCTCCCGGTGACTCACGAGGAGAGCGCGACATGATGCTGGTGACCGCGATCGTCAAGCCGTTCACGCTGGGCGACATCAAGGCCGCGCTGGAGCGCCTCGGCGTGCTTGGGATGACGGTCAGCGAAGTGCAGGGCTACGGCCGGCAAAAAGGACACACCGAGGTCTATCGGGGTGTGGAGTACGCGGTGGTTTTCGTGCCCAAGATGAGGGTCGAAGTCGTGGTCGACGAGGCGCAGGTGGACAAGGTCATCGAGGCGCTGATCGAGGCGGCTCGAACCGGAAAGATCGGGGACGGGAAGATCTGGGTCACTCCGATTGAGGCCGTGGTTCGGGTCCGAACCGGGGAGCGCGGTGCAGACGCCCTGTGATGCGGAGTGCTCGGCCGCCACCATCGCTGGGCAGTTACGCATCACGAGCACGAGCGGGGAAAGAGGCGGCGACGCTGCGCACCGAATGGGAGCGATACGTGCTCAATGCGCGGGTGGCGGTACCTGGTTCACGGCGTCGAGGAGGGCCTGGTTAAAAACGTTGATGTCCTTGCTTTGGGCGAACGCCGCAATCGCATCGTAGAAGCCCTGCTGGAATTGCGGGCTTTTTGCTTCGCCGTGCGTGATCGACAGCAGAACAGGGTCGCGCGCGAACGCTCTCGCCGCGGACTGCTGGTAGGGCGACAACGATGATACGTCCACGTCGGTTCGTAGGGGCGTGGAACCCTTCTGTTTGTTGAACGCCAGCTGGGTGGGTGCGGTTCCGATCGTCGCCAGGAATGCTCGGGCATTCTGCGGGTCCTTCGCATTCTTCGCCATGACGAAGGTGTCGACGACGGTCAGGAACAGATTGTCGGTTCCGGGATATGGCAGGTAGCCGAAGTCGGTCCCTTCCTTGGCGCCGTCCACGACCAGTTCGCCGTACGCCGAGTCATTCATGCTCTCGAAAGCACAGCCACCGGTAGCGAGCTTTCTGGTCGCTTGGTCCCAGGTCAATGCCCCGGCTTCCGGATCGGCATAGTCCAGCAGCCCACCGAACCGACCCAACGCCTGGCGGACCTGCGGGCCGTTCCAGTCCAGCCGGTCGGATACCAGGTTGGCCCAGCCATTGGCGCCGATAGCACCCAGCAGCGTGTTCTCGAACAGTTCAGCGCGGGCAAAGGGGTCTTTCGCACCCAGGCACAGCGGTACCACCCCGGCCGCCTTCAGCTTGGCCAGGTCGGCGCGGAATGCATCGGCTGTGTAGCCGCCGGCTGGCACCGTGACCGTTGCGCTGTCCAGCAGCTTCTTGTTGAACCACAGCATGTTGATCCGGTGCGCTCCGGTGGAGACGCCGTACTCCCTGCCGTCCTCGGAGACGGCTTGGCGCAAGTCTTCGCGCATGGTGGAGGACAGGTTGTCGCGCTGGTAGATCGAGCTCAGGTCGGCGATCTGTCCCGCGTCGAGGTACTGCTTGATGGAGGCGCCGGGATGGGTCTGCCACACGTCCGGTGGATCGCCACCAAGCAGGCGGTTGGCCAGTACGACGTGGGCATTGCTGCCGCCGCCGCCAGCGACCGCCGCGTTGTGGACGTCAACGCCCGGGTGGGCAGTTCGGAAGTCATCGAAGAGCACGTTCAGGGCGGCGCGCTCTGATCCCGACGTCCACCAGGACAGGACTTCTAGATTCCTGGTAGGGCCGCCGGTAGCCGTTGACGCCGGACCGCCACAACCGGCGAGCAGGAGCGCGAGACCGGCAGCCAGAGCCGCCAGGCCGAAGCGGCACTTGCGAGTCACGGTCGGTCCTCCTCGGGACAGCGAGAACGGTCAGGTATAGGCGGGCACCGGTTCGGCTGCGCCGATCCGGAACGGTTGTGTCGCCCTGAGGTCGTAAAGCGCGTAGGCCATCACCACCGCATAGCAGGCGGCCGGCACGATGAACGAAAACGCCGGGCTCGTCGCGTCGATGACCTTCCCTTGCACCAGTGGCATCAATGCACCGCCGACAATCGCCATGACCAATCCGGCCGCGCCGAACTTGGTTGCCGGCCCCAGCCCCCGCAAGGCGACGCCGTAGATGGTGGGGAACATCAGCGACAAGCAAAACGACAGTGCAGCCACCGCGATGACGCCACCAAGGTTCGGGCTGTACATGGCATAGATGCACAGCAGTACTGCCAACCCGCCCAGTACCGCCATGAGCGCGGTGGCCCGGAAATATCCCATCAACCAGGTCATCAGGAACCGCGAGCCGAGGAAGATGAGCAGGCTGATCTGCAGTACGAAACCGCCCAGCTCCAGGCTTCCGTGCAGGGCCTGCTCGACGTACTGGATCATGAATGTCCAGGTGCACACCTGGGCGGCGATGTTGAAGAACTGCGCGACGACGCCGAAGCGGTAGCTTCGGTTTTCCCAGAGCCGCCTGATGATCTCACCGCGTGGCCCTGTGCTGGTGCTGGCCGCCGGGAATTCCTCCCGGAGCGTTGGCGCCCTCTGCACCGCGATGGCGACCCAGATCACCAACAGCAGGATAGCCAGCCCGATGTAGGGCACCATGACCGCTTTCAGCTCCTCGGCCTGGATGGCGCGCAGCTGCGCGGGCGTCACCGAGCCACGGTCGACTGGCGAATTCAGCTTGGGCAGCACGAGGACGGTGGCGAGTAAGACCCCGATATTGGTGCCGACCGGGTTGAACGCCTGCGCCAGGTTGAGCCGCCGGGTGCTGTTGGCTTCCGGACCCATCGCTATGACAAAAGGATTCGCCGACGTCTCCAGAATCGACAACCCGGCGGCCAGCGCAAATAGCGCCACCAGGAACACAGAGTAGGTCATGATCTTGCTGGCCGGGTAGAAGAACAACGCACCCAATGACGCCAGGCCGAGTCCGGTCAACACCCCGGTCTTGTAACCGAACCGCTGATTGATGAACGCTGCCGGAAGAGCAAGCGCGAAGTAGGCACCGTAGTAGGCAAATTGCACCAGCGAAGCCTGGAACGTACTCATCGTGAAGATCCGCTTGAAGGCCGCCACCATGGGTGCGGTCATATCCGCGGCGATCCCCCATGCGGTGAAGCAGCAGATCACCACCGCGAACAGTACGATCATGTTCTTGTAGACGAACGGCTGAGCAGTCGCCTGGTTTGAGCCCGCCGGTTGCCTGGTTCTGCTCATTGCGGCGCTCCCTAGCGGACGTAGGTGGTGGAGACCTCATATGGTCAGTGAGTGGCCACCTCCAGCGCCAGTCGAGCCGCTGCCGCGGTCCCACGTTGCGAGCAAGGCGTCGATCTCGGCTCGTGTCGGCGGGTTCGCACCTGGCCGGGAACACGTGATCGCCGCGGCCAGGGCGGCCGCGTCCACGACGCTGGCGAGCGTCGATTCGTCGATCGCCGCTATTGCCTCGCGGCGTGGACCGCCGATCAGATCGGCCCGGTGAAGCGCCTCAAGAAGCCCGGAGGAAAAGGAGTCACCCGCGCCGACGGTATCCACCAGATCAATCGGCACCGCCGGTCGGTGCAATTCCACGCCGGCGGAGACGGCGTAGACGCCCATTCCACCACGGGTCACCACCACAAGAGCCGGGCCTCAGCCCAACCAGTGCTGTGCCACGAGTTCATCGGGCTGGCCGGGATAGAGCCACCGAAGGTCTTCATCGCTGACCTTGACGACGTCGGAAAGGGCAACCAGACGCTCGATGCCCGTCCGTGCCCGGTCGGCGTCACCCAGCAGCGCCGGCCGGACATTCGGGTCGTAAGAAATCGTCACCCGACCCCTCGTGCGCTCGCGTTCGACCAGGTCTATGACGTTGACGTTGCCGGGCGCCAGCGCCGTCGCCAGCGAACCGGTGTGCAGGCAGCGGGTCTCGATCGGCAGGGGCGCGAGGGCGGGCATGTCCCATTCGACCCGGAAATCGTACGACGCGACGCCCGCGGCAAGCGTCGCAATGGCGAGGCTGGTGGACCCGCCCTGAGCGGCGCCTCCGTCAACCCGGACGCCGCTGGCCCGCAGATGTTCAAAGATCATCTCACCGAGCCCGTCGTGCCCGAGGCGCGTGATGAGAGTCACCGGCACACCCAGCCGCGCCAGGCCGAGCGCGACATTGGCCGGGCTACCGCCCGGATGGGCAACGAATGTCCGACCTCTGCGCTGGCCGACCAGGTCGACAAGCGACTCCCCGACAACTACGAACATGCACATCACCACCCGGACCGAGCGCAGCAGCGCAGGCGTAACCCGAGCTCTGCGAGCTAGCGGGGAACTCAGGTACCTTCACCACCTCGCTGATATTCCTCCAATGATAATCGCATCGACGATTGCCGCGATAATCCTTGTCATGTTCGTGACAATCGAAAGCAGGGTCAACGCCATAGAGTGGGTGATGCTACTTTTTGCTTTAGGCGGTGCTCGATTTTCTCGTGTGGTAGGGATAAGCCTGCGGGCGTAGGCTGCGACCGTCCGGAGACGGTCGGCAGAAGGCGCCCATCGTGGCAGGGTCACTTCGGCAGAACCTGCGGGAACGGATAGGGTTCTCGGGGCCCCTGCCGTTCGCCGACTTCATGCAGGCCGCGCTCTACCATCCCAGCGATGGTTATTACGCGACCCGCGTCCCCGGTCGCGGTGGGCACTACCGGACATCTCCGTCCCTCACTCCCTGGTTCGGCCGCCTCGTCGCCCGGGAATTCCGGCGGATGTGGCAGGCGCTCGATAGGCCCGCTCCCTTCTGGGTGATTGAGGCGGGGGTGGTCATGGCGATCTGGCCGCCGATGCGATGCAGGAGGCGAACTCCATAGGAGGGCCCCTGCGGTGGCGGTTCGTCGAACGTTTCGCCCGCGTCCAGAACTGGCAGCGACGGCGTCTCGGGCCGGCAGCCGGAGCGGCCGAGTGGTCGACCGTTGGAGGGGCTGGTAGAGGAGGCGGCGCTCCTCCAGGGCGAGCTGGGCCGGCTGATGGAACTTGGGGACGCCGGGGGTCTCGGAAGCATGCTTGTCCTTCGGGCGGCCAAAGATGCGCCGGTGCCGAGCTGACGCCCGTGATGACGGGGCTGATCGCTTCAGCGGCGGCTACCCACGCCTGCGCCAGTACCACCTCTGGCTCGAGGAACACGAATCCCGGATGGCGCTCGGTCTCTAGTTCAAGCAACACCCGCCGCGCGGCCGCCGAGTTGCTGGCCATGGTCAACGCCTGGGTCAAGCTGAGCAGGCAATGGAACCTCCAGCCGGGGCTTGCCGCAATAGCCGCGGCGGATCCCCACCCAGTGTCAGCAAGCTGACACGAACGCGGCAACCGCGATCGTCGAGGAGGAGGGCGTCTGGGGCAGTTTGTCGTGCGTTGACTTTTTCACGCTCGCCAAGATCGACGGATCCTGGAAGATCGTCAACAAGACATTCGAGACCACGTCCGGCGAGATGCCGGCCGGCTGCCTGCGCAGCCCCGGTGCATGCAGCGCTCACCGTTGGATGAGCTGCTCGGCGTATTGAAATCCCAAGCGGTACCCGATGGTCACCGCGAAGACCATGACGAGCACCACTGAAAACCACAGCGCCCAACGAATTTTGACCAGTCCTCTCCATTACCCTTCGGGGCCACCGGCACCTGCACGCGCAGGACCAAGCATCCCGCTAGAGTCACCCCGGCGAACCGCTACCCTTGCCCCCGCCTAACGGGAACATCGCCGAACAGGCCCAAACGGTTTCAACACCGGTAGGCATGCGCCCTGGCACGGCGATCGCAGCCGCTGACCCTCTGATGTCACCGCTCTGGTGCGGTCGTGCTCCGGGTCGGTCAGCTGACGGTGGACCCGGCAGCGTCCACGAGCAGCGGCACAGTGTGCTCCAACCTGGTGAGAGCTAGCACCCGCGCGGCCAGGCTGCGGGGAGTTAGCTGAAACTGCAGCGTGATGTGGTGCTTGGCGGCGTGCGCAACGGCGTCGACGAGCAGCCCGACGCCAGCGCTGCTGAGGTAATCCACCGACCGCAGATCGAGGGTGACCGGCCCTGGAGCATGCAGCTGGTCCAGTAGCGCCACGCGCAACGTGGCGGCGGAGTCCAGGTCCAGTTCGCCGCGCAATTCGATGCGCCGCCCGCCGCCCGGCTCCGCATGGACGTGCAACTCAGCACGTACCGGCACGGTCCGGTCACGCTTGGTCTGACGGGGCAGGGCTGGCGACATCGGCTCAGCCGGCGCGGCTGGCAGGAGGTCGGGAGGTGCCGCGGGCAAGCGGAAGCGGACTTCGGTACCGGCCGGGCCGGGGTCGACGATGACATCCACGCCGATCTCACGAATGATCATCAGGCCTCGGCCGCGATGGAAGTTGTTCGCGCGTTCCGGGCGCCAGCAGCCGAAGTCGCGCACCTCGACGTCGATGGCGCCGTCGCCGCAGCGGGTAACCAGGTAGGTGAACTCCCCCGCTTCATCGGTACTGGCGTAGGCGTGCTCGACGGCGTTGGCCGCGGCCTCACCCAAAGTGATCTGGAGGTCTTCACCCAACGCGGCGGGCAGCGCACCGGCCTGGACCCAGCCACGCACCGCGCGGCGGACACCCGAAAGCTGGCCAGGGTTGGCGGGCAGCCGCTGCTGCAACGGCGCGGGCAGGTAGCGTGCCGCGATCAAGGCAATATCGTCGGCCGGACCAGTGTCCGGCAGCGCCCGCTCCAGCAGCCCATCCAGCAACGTGGCCGGCGGCTGGGCACGCAGCTGGGCCGCGGTGAAAGCCAGGTGATCGAGACCCTCGTCAATCACCTGACCGCGGCGCTCGATCAACCCATCGGTGTAGAGCAGCAAGCACGTCCCAGGCTCGATCCGGGTGGTGGCCTGCGGGTAGGGCGGCCGGCCTGGGATCCCCAGCGGGCCACCGGCGCCATCGGTGAGGTAACGGACGTCCCCCGGGGCAACCAGCAGCGGTGGCGGATGCCCGGCCCTGGACCAGCTCAGCTCACCCGTCACCAAATCCAGGATCATCACGACGGCGGTCGAAGCCAGCGCACCAGGGATGCGTGCGGCCATCCGATCCAAGTGCTCGAGCGCAGCTGCGGCAGCATCCCCGTGCAGCAGCGCGGTGGCCAGCGCGGTGCGCAACTGCCCCATTACCGCGGCCGCTGCGGCGCCCCGCCCGACGACATCGCCGACCACGATCGCGACGCGCTGCTCGTCCAACGCGAGCACGTCATACCAGTCTCCGCCGGCAGCCACATCCGGCGCACCCGGCAAGTAGCGAGCGGCCAGTGCCAGCCGATCGAACTCGGGGAGCTGGCCCGGCAGCAAGCTGCGTTGCAGGGTCTGGGCCACGTAGGTGCGGTCCGCGAACAGGCGGGCGTTGTCGATGGCGGTACCGGCTCGGGCCGCGAGCTCCTCGACGAGTAGCGCGTCGTCCGGCCTTAGTGGCCGGCCCTGGTCGTTGCCGACCGAGAACGCCCCAAAGATACGTCCCCGGGCCTTGAGCGGCATTGCCATCCCCGTGCCTAATCCGATGCTGCGCAGCAGCTCAAGATGCTCGTCGTCGTGGGCATATGCATTCAAGATTTCGTCGGTGATCTCGGGGTAGCTCTGGGGGTGCCCGGTCCGGATGACACTGCCGATTCCGATGGCATCGGAAGTGCGGATAGGAAACCGCTCCAGCAGCTCCCGGACGAGGCGAGCGCGCTCCGGATTGGCATGCGTGATCGCAACCGGCTCGATCTGGTCGCCCTCCCGAGTCAGATAGATGCCGCACCAGTCTGCCAGGCGTGGCACGGCAAGCTGCGCAAGTTGCGTGAGCGTGCGCTCGTAGTCCAGCGAGGAGGCCAGCAGCGCAGTCGCCTCGGCGAGAAACGCCACCGCTGCCCGCGACGCCTCGGCCGCCGCCCGCGCGTGCTCGCGCTCCTCGAACAGCTCGGCGCGCTCCAGCGCTGCGCCGCAGCGGCTAGCGAGCAGGAAGAACAAGTCCTCGTCCTGGGCGGAGAACTCCCGCGGCTCAGGGAATCCCACCACTAGACACCCCATGGGGTCGTGGTCGGCAAGCGGGACGATCGCGTATGCGAGGTCAGGAACCAGTGGCGTGGAGGCGAAGACCGGGTACCGGTGATCCCGCTCTTCGGGGGAGCTGATGAACACCGCGCGGCCGGTGCGGACCGCTTCGCTGGCGGGCAGATCCGCTGAGATGGGGAACCGGCCCCAGTGCTCGGTGACGTCGTGCGGGTATCCCACGGCATGCGCGATGACGAGGTCGTCGCCTTCGCGCAGGCACAGCGAACCGGTCTGGCCACCGAGCTCGTGCACGGCAGTGCCGAGCACCACGGCGACGACGTCTTCCAGCGCCACCGCTCGGGACAGCTCGGCGGTGACCCGCTGCAGGGTGTCGAGCCGGGCCGCCAGCGTCTCAGCCTCGAGCCGGGCGGAATGCTCGGCTTCCAGCAGCCGCGCCCGCTCCACCTCACCCGCCCGCCGGTCGGTGACGTCGGTGCACACCCCAACCATCCGGACCGGGGCGCCCGCGTCGTCGCGGACCACGGTCCCCTGTGTCTCGATCCACCGCAGCGCGCCGTCCGGACGACGGATCTGGTAGGCCAAGCGGTAGGCGGCACCGTTCTCGGTGGCCCGGCGGACCGCATCCAGCACGGCTGGCACATGCTCGGGAACGATGTCGCGCTGGAACGCCTCGAAGGTGCCGGGGAAGGTTCCCGGCTCGAGGCCATGAACGCGCTCCAACGCCGGCGACCAGACCACTTCCCCAGACGCCAAGTCCCACTCCCACGTCCCCATCGCGCTCGCCTCGAGCGCCAGCGAGAGGTGTTCGCGGCTGCGGCGAAGCTCGACCTCGTTGCGCTTGCGGTCGATCGCCCCGGCGACGAACCGCGCGATGGAGGACGCGACACGCACTTCGTTGTCGGTGAAGGCGTGCGGGGTGTCGTAGTAGAGCATGAACTTGCCCAGCAGCCGCTCAGCATGCACCAGCGGGATGAACGCGAGCGCCGCGATGCGCTCGGCATCGAACACCGGACGAAACGCCGAAACCGACGGGTCCAGCGCCACATCGGGTACGAGGATCGGCACCGGATCCTTCGCGTCGGTGGACCAGGGGCTGTGGCCCTCGACTGCCTTCCGGTACTGCTCAGACAGGCCGCGCCAGGCGCCGAACCGCATCACATTCTGGAGGTCGAACACCAGGATGGATGACCGCTGCACGCCGATGGCCTGCTCCAATGCGGTGAGCGCAGCATCGTAGACGCCGTCGACGGATTCTGCTTCGGAAGCAACCTGGCACAGATCGAGGAGTGCCGCGGTCGAGGCGCTCTGCCCCTCGTCGCCGGCGTTCGCGACCTTATCCACCGTCACCCACCCGGCTCGCCTCGGAAACAGGGCTCGTGCCCAACCACCCTACAAAAAGATAACCACCGCAACGACAGCTTCCGGCTAGCGTGGGCTGCCCTGACCGGCGGAGGTGGCTGCGCGCCGGGCACCTATCGTCAGCATGGCGCCAGCCACGACCGCGCCAACGAGCGCCCCGATCCCCGTGGCGATGGGTGGCCGCGGGCTTACCGGATCGGGCAGCGAGTACGGCGGTGTGAGTATCTGCGCAGCTGGTCCCGCCTGACCGGTGAGGGTCAGTTCGTCGAGCCGGGCCTGGAGCGCCTTCTCCCGTTCCTGGGAGGCAGCCAGCTGGGCCCGGGCATCATCGAGCGTCGCCTGGGGGGTGTTTCCCGCGAGCACCGCTGAGACCAGCTGGGGGATCCGCGTTTGCAACTGGGCAGTGTTCTGGCGCGCCTCCGCAAGCTGGGTACTCAGGTTGCGCGCCACACCGCTGGGCTGACCGGCCAGCGCCAGGTAGCCCGTCGTGACGGCCTGCAGAGTCTGCAACGCCGCCGACTGGGTGGAACTGTGTACCTCGACCTGGATGACGTTGCTGTTCTCCAGGATGGAGACGTTGACATCTTTATCGAGATCCTCGTACCAGCGGCCTTGTTTCTGCGCGATCGGGCCGAGCACGGCTCGGCTCTTCAGCAACACCAGTTGAGTCGATAGCTGGCGATCTTGCTGCAACGGGTCACCGCCTTGTTGAGGCTGGCTCGCGGAATAGAGGATCTCCGCGCGGGCCCCGTAGGTCTTCGGCAACACCAGCGCGCCAACCAGCCCTGCGGCAGCGCCGAGCAGGATGATCGTCAAGGTCAGCGCGACGAGTCGCGGCGTCAGCCAACCGCGTCGCTGTTCCGCGGCGGGCGGCTCGATCCGGCTCACCGAACGCGGCGGCGGCACTCCGTCGGGTCGAAGAGACCGCTGCTGTTGCTCCTCGTAGGCCATCGACCTCCGTCCGACTCCCGAGCTGCCGCTCTAGGGTATCCCGCCACCGTGTGCGATGGGTTTCCTGTCGATCACGATCACCCCCGACATCACCACCAGCACCATTACGGTCGCCATATGGTCATCGACGTCGCCCGTGCTCGGCGTGATACCCCAGGGTCAACGCGGGTCGCGCACCTCAACAATGCCGGGGCGGCGTTGCCGCCGTCAGCGGTCACCGAAGCGGTCATCGCCCACCTGCGCCTGGAAGCCGACATCGGCGGCTACGAAGCCGCCGCGGTAGCCACCGAACAGGTCCAGGCCACATACCGGGCGGTAGCTCGGTTGATCGGTTGCGCGGTGGAGGAGGTCGCGATCCTGGAGAACGCGACGCGGGCCTGGGACATGGCCTTCTACGCGATGCAGTTACGGCCCGGCGATCGGATTCTCACTGCCCATGCCGAGTACGCCAGCAACGTCATCGCGTTCTTGCAAGTCGCGCGCCGCACCGGCGCCGCCGTCGAGGTTGTCGATGACGACGAGCACGGCCAGCTGTGCGTCGCCGACCTGCGGCGACGTCTGGAGGCACCTCGCGGGGAGGTGAAGCTCATTGCCATCACGCACGTACCGACGCAGGGTGGCCTGGTCAACCCCGCGGAGGAGGTCGGCGCGCTGGCCCGCGAGGCGGGGATACCGTTCCTGCTCGACGCCTGCCAGTCGGTCGGTCAGCTGCCGATCGACGTGCAGCGCATCGGGTGTGACCTGCTTTCGGCCACTGGGCGTAAGTTCCTGCGTGGCCCGCGGGGCACCGGGTTCCTCTACGTGCGTCGCGCGATCCTCGACCAGCTCGAACCACCGTTTCTCGACCTGCACGCCGCGACGTGGACCGCACCGCAACGCTACGAGATTCG
>DASQVU010000152.1:0-9377 GCA_035640615.1 Pseudonocardiaceae bacterium | reverse complement strand
TCGAGTCCGTAGGGGTCGGCGAACGGCGGCTGGCAGTCAGGGGTGGCGACGACGACATCGACGCCGGCTTCGACAAACCGTTCATAGGGCGTCAAGGCCTCATCGGCGAAGAAGCCGGTGACATGGGGTGAGCCGTCGGCGAGAGACATCTCCCTGGCGCTCGACACGAGGAACAGCAAACGAGGCATGGGCAGCTCCAACCAGATGCTTGTGCAGACTCCAGCGGGCACCGACGGTAGGGAATCGGGTGGAGATCGACTAGGTGAGATCCTGCTGAACACTTGCGCATTCCGCTGGTAATGGCGGAGGCCGATTACGGAGATCCCTCCACCGCGGATGTCGCGCGATCCACCCGGAAACGCACTCCATGGCGTTGTAAGGCGAGAGTGCCGGGCGTCACCCCGAAGTAGCGTTTGAACTCGTTGATGAAGTGCGACAGGCTCGGGTACCCGACTGCTCGGGCGGCCTCGCCCACGCTGAGTCCTTCCTCGAGGATCAGCACCCGGGCTCGGTCGAGCCGCATGGTCTTGACGAACTGGTACGGCGCCATCCCGGTGACCTCGCGGAACAGGTGCGCAAACGCCGACGGGCTCATGAACACGTGCTCGGCCAGCTCGGCGACCGTGACCGGCTCAGCCATCCGGTCCCGCACATACCGGATCACCGCGGTGACGGGGTTGTTCTCGTGCTCGGTCATCGCCGCTGCGAGCAACCGGGAGCGCTGCTCAGCCTGCATCAGACGGTAGGAGATCTCCCGGAGGTACCCGGGTGCGAGCACCCTGCGGTCGGCGCCAGCGCTGATCGAACGGAGAAATCGCAGGACCGCGCCCATGAGGTTCTGCTCGACCGCCGAGACATAGGCCGGTGCCGAGGTGTGCCCAGCAGGCCGGTGGAAGGTTGTTGTCGTCCGGTCTGCCATGTCGGCGCAGACCTGCCGGACCACGGCAGGGTCGATCTGCAGCACAAGCGAGAGGAACGGCAACTGCGGGCTGGCTTCCAGGACCTCCACCTGGAAACGCATGCCGCGGGTGAGCACCAGGTAGCGGAACGGGTCGTAGAAGTAGCCGACCCCGTCGACCACGACACGCTTACGGCCCTGCACCACACAGCACAGTGCGAGCGACTGCACCTCTTCCCACTGCAGAGGCTGGGGGCTGGTGAACCGGTAGATGGTCAATCCTGGCCAGGCGCACTCGTTGGGTCCGATCCTGGCTGCCATCCGGGAGAGCTCAGCGATGAGGTCGCCTGCGGTGAGGCGCTCCTCCATGGACAGTTCCAGAGCGGACATCGCCCATACCTCCGCGCGCCGCATCCCGAGCGCGCCGTTGCGCACGGGTGAGCGGTCCTCCGAGTGTCGCACCAGCAGGTAACAGCCAGCTACGCCCTTTCAGGTCGACTGCTGCCTGCGGCGTGACCGTGCTGTGATGCCCTCAACACCCTGGGACGCCGGCCGCTGGATTTCCGGTGGCGGTTATCTGGTTCCTGCTGCGATTCGCTTCGTTCCTGTGCACCCGGCCGCTGACGGCGGCGGAATGCCCATTGCCCCGGACATACTGCCAGCGGTGTGGTGTCACCTCAGCGAGCAAACCTCGGAGCGATATTGGCAGAGTTGTCGTACCAACCGTTGAGCCCGCTCAGCTTTCTGGACCGGGCCGCCCGCTCGCATGGCGACCGGTTGGCGGTCATTGACGGCAATGTGCGGTTGACCTATGCGCAGATGCAGGATCGATGCCAACGGCTGGCCGGTGCACTGGCCCCGCTCGGGCAGCAGCCGGTCGCGGTACTCGCCCCGAACAGCCATGTGCTGCTGGAGGCGCATTTCGGTGTGCCGTGGGCCGGTGTGCCGCTGGTGACGATCAACACCCGGTTGGCTGCCGACGAGGTGGCCTACATCGTCGCCCACAGCGAGGCCTCGGTGCTGATTTATGACGCTGGGCTCGAGCCGACGGCGCGGGCGGTGGCCCGCCAGCTGCCCGGTGTGCGGCTCATGTGTAGCGGTGGGGCGCCCGACGAGTACGAGGACGCGCTAGCCACGTCGCGACGACTCGCTCGCTACCCCGCCGATGAGCGCGCGCTGTTGTCCATCAACTACACCAGCGGCACGACGGGTCGGCCGAAGGGCGTGATGTATCACCACCGAGGCGCGTACCTGCAGGCGCTGGCGATGGTCATGCACGCAGGTCTCACCCTGTCATCAGTGCACCTGTGGACATTGCCGATGTTCCACTGCAACGGGTGGTGCTTCCCCTGGGCGGTCACCGCGGCAGCTGCGCGGCATATCTGTTTACGGAAGTTCGAGCCGGATCACGTCTGGCGGCTCATCGAGCAGGAAGGGGTTACGCATTTCGAAGCCGCACCCACCGTGCTGGCCATGCTGACCGCGGCGCCGAAGGCCCCTCGCCGCCGATCCGGCCCTCCGGTGCGGGTCTGCACCGGAGGCGCACCACCGTCGCCGACCCTCTTGGAACGGATGTCCGCGCTCGGGGCGGACGTCACTCACCTGTACGGGCTGACCGAGACCTTCGGTCCCGTGGTGGTCTGCGAGTGGCGACCCGAATGGAACGAGCTTCCGGCCGTTGAGCAGGCCAGGCTGAAGGCCCGCCAGGGCATCGGCAACATCGTGTCCGAACAAGTGCGGGTGGTCGATCCAGACGGTGCGGATGTCCCTGCCAATGGGCAGTCGGTCGGCGAGATCGCGTTGCGGGGCAACAACGTCATGCTCGGCTACTTCAAGGATCCCGAGGCAACGGCAGCGGCTGCCCCGGACGGATGGTTCCGCACCGGAGATCAAGGCGTGGTGCACCCGGACGGCTACGTAGAACTGCGCGATCGGATCAAGGACATCATCATCTCCGGCGGAGAGAACATCGCCTCCGTGGAAGTCGAGCAAGCCATTGCGGCACACGCAGCCGTGCTGGAAGCCGCGGTCGTCGCCGCGCCGGACGACAAATGGGGAGAGGTTCCGGTTGCCTACGTAACCCTGCAGGATGGCAAGACCGCTACCGAACGAGAAATCATCGATCACGTTCGGGCTCGCCTGGCACGTTTCAAAGCACCACGTCGCGTCGTGTTCAGCGAATTGCCCCGGACCTCCACCGGAAAGATCCAGAAATTCGTCCTGCGCGAACGATCGCGCCGTGACCACAATGGCACGGAAGCCTGAGGAGGAATCGACAGTGAGCCAACCCACGATGAGCTCGAGCGCGACCACTGATGACGTGCTGGCAGCCCTCGGTGAGGTTATCGATCCCGACCTTGGCATCAATGTCGTCGACCTTGGTTTCGTTTACGACGTCGCACTGGACGACGAGCGCATCGCCACGCTGACCATGACCCTCACCTCGCCGGCCTGCCCGTTGACCGCGGTCATTGAGGATCAGATCCGCACCGCGCTCGTTGCTGCCGGGCTGGTCCGCGACTACCGGGTGAACTGGGTGTTCACGCCCCCCTGGACGCCTGCCCGGATCACCGACGATGGGCGGGAACAGCTGCGCGCCATCGGATTCTCCCTGTGAGGGCAACCACCGGGCTTCCGCTGTCGGGCCTGCGTATCGTCGCGATCGAGCAGTACGGTGCGGGACCGTTCGCCACTTTGCACCTGGCCGACCTAGGGGCTGAGGTGATCAAGGTGGAGAATCCGGACGGTGGCGGTGACGTCGGCCGCTATGTGCCGCCCTACCAGCAGGGCGAATCCAGCCTGTTCTTCGAGACCTTCAACCGGAACAAGCTTTCGATCAGCCTGGACATCTCCGTGCCGACCGGGCGCGCGGTGTTCGAGGATCTCGTCCGGGTCTCCGACGTCGTGTTCTGCAACCTGCGCGGTGACCTACCCGCCCGGCTACGGCTGCGATACCACGACCTCGCCCCGGTCAACCCCCGGATCGTCTGTTGCGCCCTGACCGGGTTCGGGCAGAACGGGCCACGGCGGGATGAGGCCGGCTACGACTACATCGTGCAGGGCCTGGCCGGCTGGATGAGCGCAGCCGGGGAACCCGACGGGCCACCGCAGAAGACCGCGTTTTCCACGGTGGACTATTCAGCCGGCCTGGTCGCGGCCCTCTCGATGCTGGTGGGCGTGCACGCCGCCCGCCGGGACGGCATTGGGCGTGACTGCGACGTCAGCCTGTTCGACACCGCCCTCGGGATGATCGGTTACCCGGCGACGTGGTACTTGCAGACCGGCGAGCAGATGCGCCGCACCCGCCACTGCGCGCATCCCTCGTTGGTTCCGTTCCAGAACTTCGCCACCGCAGATGGCTGGATTGTGGTGGCCTGCCCGAAGGAGAAGTTCTTCCACCGCCTGTGCCGCGCGCTGAACCGCATGGACCTCCTTGCCGACGATCGGTTCATCGGGTTCGACAACCGCCTGCGGCACCGCGAGCAGCTTATCGCTGTGCTGGCCGAAGAACTGGCCTCCCGCAGCTGCGCGGATTGCTTGAAACTGCTGGGCGAGCACGGCGTGCCCTGTGGACCGGTCAACAACATCGGCCAGGCTCTGGCCGAGCCGCAGACGCACGCGCGAGGGATGATCGTCGAAACGCAGTCGCCGGTGTGGGGCACGGTTCGCTCGCCGGCCAGCCCGGTGCGCGCCGGATCACAGCGCGCTGAGCATCACGCAGCACCGGCCCGAGGGCAGCACACCGTGGAGTTGTGCGAGCAGCTACTCGGTTACGACCGCGAGACGTTTCGCGAACTGGCCAGAGCCGGAGCCTTCGGTCCCAATCCCGGTGCGTAGAACAGTGGAGGAGCAGCAGTGACAGCCACCAGCACGACCGCAACAGGCGAGCACCTCGCGGAATACGGGCTGTATATCGACGGGAAACAGCAGCCTGCCTGCTCCGGCCGTACCTACCAGACCATCGACCCGTTCACCGGGCAGCCGTGGGCGGTGGTGGCTGATGGTGATCGAAGCGATGTGGATCGCGCGGTCTCGGCCGCTCGCCGGGCGCTGTCCGGACCGTGGGGTGCGTTGACCCCCACCCAGCGCGGGAAGTTGCTGCACCGGCTCGGTGATCTGATCGCCCGCGACGCCCAGCGGCTGGCCGAGCTCGAAACTCGGGACTCGGGAAAGCTGCTTCGTGAGATGGCCGGCCAGCTCGCTGCCGTTCCGGAGTGGTGTTACTACTACGCGGGACTGGCCGACAAGGTCGAGGGCAGCGTCATTCCCAGTGACAAGCCCAACTACCTTGTCTACACCCGGCATGAACCGGTCGGCGTGGTTGCCACGATTACCCCGTGGAACTCGCCGCTGCTGTTGTTGATCTGGAAGCTGGCACCGGCGCTGGCCGCGGGATGCACCGTGGTGGTCAAGCCGAGTGAGCACACGCCGGTCAGCGCGCTGGAATTGGCGTCCCTCATCGAGGAGGCCGGCGTCCCTCCGGGCGTGGTCAACGTCATCACTGGGTGGGGTCCGGCAACCGGCAGCGCCCTTTCCGCCCATCCCGATGTGGACAAGGTCGCCTTCACCGGGTCCACGGCGACCGGTATCGCGGTGGCGCATGCCGCCGCAGACAACCTCACCCGGATCACCCTCGAACTGGGCGGTAAGTCGGCGCAGGTCGTGTTTCCGGACGCTGATCTGGATGCCGCCGCCAACGGGGTGATCGCCGGGGTCTTCGCCGCCACCGGTCAGACCTGTATGGCGGGGTCACGGTTGGTCGTGCACGACAGCGTCGCGGACGCGCTGGTCGAGAAGATCGTCGCGCGTGCGAAGACGATCAAGATCGGTGATCCGAAGGGTGCCGAGACCGAGATGGGTCCGCTCGCCAACAGTCAGCAGTTCGACAAGGTGTTGAGCCATTTCGATTCCGCCCGTGAGCAGGGTGCCACCATCGCTTGTGGTGGTGAGCGGGTGGAGGATCTGGGTGGCTTCTTCGTGACGCCGACTGTGCTGACTGGCGTGACCCCCTCGATGCGGGCGGTCCAGGAGGAGGTCTTCGGGCCGGTGCTCGTGGTGATCCGGTTCCGTGATGAGGGCGAGGCCGTCGAGATCGCCAACGACACCCCGTACGGCCTGGCCGCTGCGGTATGGACCAAGGACGTGCACCGGGCCCATCGGGTGGCCGCGAAACTCCGAGCGGGCACCGTCTGGATCAACGCCTACCGCGTGGTGGGCCCGCACGTCCCCTTCGGGGGTTTTGGTGCCAGCGGCATCGGCCGGGAGAACGGTGCCGACGCCATCCGGGATTACACCGAGACCAAAGCCATCTGGGTCGAGCTGTCCGGACAGACCCGTGACCCGTTCACCCTGGGTTGAGGAGGAGCATCGTCAGGGTGCTTGGAGGTAGCTTTCCCAGGCGTCGATGCTGACGCTCAGGCTTGGGTCGGCGTCGTCGCCCCAGAGCTCGGTGGCGGCGAATCGCACGGAGTATAACCATTCCGGGTGTTCACCAGCGCCGTGCGCGTTGCTGTCCGGTAGCACGTGCGCCCCGTGCAGCCGCTCGATGACGCCGGTCTTGGCTCGAGCGTAACGGGGCAGCCGGGTATGGCCGGTGGGGTGCATGTTGCGGGTGCGCACTCGGTCCCCGACGGCATAGCGTGCTGCTGCCTCGACCGGCCGCTCATAGGGTCGGCGTGCCGCCAACATTGCACGGACATCGTCTGGATGCAGGACCCGGCGGAGCTCGGCGCCGGGCCGCAGTGACTGCTGGCTGGCGAGTTCGTGAGCGCTCACCAGCCCGTGCGCGACCAGTAGTCTCTCGAGAGCTTTGATCCAGATCTCGTAGTAGGCGGACGTTAAGTACTCCCCAGGGGGAAGGCTTTCTCGGGCGTACCGGCTGGCGTCAATGTTCCAGTGCCCGGCAGCGCCCATTGCAATGACCATGGCGTGGGCGCGGCGTTCCCAATCGGCCCGGAAGGGCGGTCCCTCAGGCTCGACCACGACAGGACCGAAACCCATCATCCCGCCGAGGTCGGCGGCGCCGTTCATGACGCCACCGGCAAGCCGGTACCGATCATGGAATCGCGCGTGACAAGCTCGGCGAGCTTGTCTTCGGGCCAGCCATCGGTTCCCGGTGGGCGCATCGGGACTACCAGGTAACGAATCTCCGCGGTGGAATCGTGGACTTCGATGCGCGTCGATTCAGCCAGGGTGATGCCGAAGTCGGCGAGCACTCCTCGTGGGTCGATGACCGCGCGCGAACGGTAGGCGGGCGACTTGTACCAGGCGGGCGGGAGCCCGAGCACCGGCCACGGGTAGCAGGAGCACAGCGTGCAAACGATCAGATGGTGCACCTCGGGCGTGTTCTCAACGGCCACCATGTGCTCGCCCTGACGGCCTCCGAAGCCCAGCTCCGCGATCGCCGAGGTGGCGTCGACGAGCAACCGCTCCCGGTACGCAGGATCGACCCAGGACCGGGCCACCACCTTCGCCCCGTTCTTCGGGCCGACGTCCTCGTAGGCCTCAACGATCGCGTCGAGGGCGGTGCGCTCCACGTAGCCCTTCTCGACCAGGATCGCCTCCAGCGCCTCGACCCGCCGCGGCGTGCCCGTGTCGTCAGCCATAACCCGACCGTAGGGCGGGGGACGCTGGCCAACAGCCGCCATTCTGATGAGCACGCTGGCAAGGTCAGCGTGCTCTCGCGCAAGCGCTCGGGTTTCTGGACGATATGACGATGCGGGTTGCGAGGTCGGCGTTCGTCACGATGCTGGTGGTCGCGGTTGCTGCGGTGGTACCGGCGGTGCCTGCTTCCGGTGCCGTGCCCACGGTGGGTCCAGGCGTGGTAGGTGACCAGGTGATAGGTGAGCCGGCCAAGGAGCCTCACGACCCGATGGTGACCCGGCAGGGCGCGTCGCATGATCCATCGATGAGCACGGTCACCGGCGCTGACGGTATCGGCTGCTGGTCGCGGCAAAACGATGACGGCTCGACGGACCGGACGTGCAGCGAACTCTTGCTGCACCCAGTAACGGCCTGACCGGACCGGCCGGCAAACACAGCGCAGTGGCGCGGTAGATCGGGGAACCGAAGGAACGGTGAGGGTCATGGCATACCGAGGTGCGATCTTCGACGTGGACGGGGTGCTGGTGGACTCGCCGCACGAGCTGGCCTGGCGCGAGGCCCTCAAGGAGCTGATGGAAGGCGACTGGCGGGCCATCCGCGACCAGACCAGCTGGACCGCCGAGCGCTTCACCCCGGCGGTGTACCAGCAGGTGATGGCCGGAAAGCCACGCATGGCCGGCGCCCGGTCCGCGCTGGAGTACTTCGGTGTACCCGACGCGGAGCGCCGGGCCGAGCAGTACGGAGCAGCCAAGCAGCAACACGTCATCGCGCTCATCGAGCAGGGCCGGTTCATGGCTTTCCCGGACGCGCTGCGGTTCATCCTGGCCGTCAAGGACAGCGGCATCCGGGTCGCGGCGGCGTCCTCGTCGAAGAACGCCAAGCTGTTCCTCGAACGGATCCGGCTCGATACCTTCGCCGCCGAGCAGCGCCTCCACTACGACTTCGTCCGCGAGGGCATGACGCTGGAGGAGCTGTTCGACGCCGATATCTCCGGCCGGGACTTCCCGCGCGGCAAGCCCGACCCGATGATCTTCCTCACCGCCGCCGAAGAACTCGGCCTGCCACCCAGCGCCTGCTTCGTGATCGAGGACGCCACGAGCGGGGTCCAGGCCGCCAAAGCCGGGAACATGGCCGCCATCGGCGTAGCCCGCCTCGGCGACCAGGAGCTGCTCGACCGAGCCGGCGCCGACTTGGTGGTTACCACCCTTGACGACGTCTCCCTGCGGGCACTGGCCGAGGGGCGGTTGCAGGAACGGCGGGCCGCTGAGGAGATCCGGCGCCGGTACGCGCAGCGACCGCCGAGCGTCTGGACGCTGGTCTACGACAGTTTCGACCCGGCGCGCCAGGGACTGCGCGAGGCGCTGTGCGCGCTGGGCAATGGGTATTTCGTCACCCGTGGCGCCCTGCCGGAGGCCGAGGCCGACGGGATCAACTACCCGGGCACCTACGTCGCCGGTCTCTACAACCGGCTGGTCAGCGACATCGCCGGGCGCCAGGTCGAGAACGAAGACCTGGTCAACGTGCCCAACTGGTTGCCGCTGCGGTTCCGCATCCCCGGCGGCCCCTGGTTTGACGTCGCCCACGCCGACGTCGAGGACCACCGCTTCGAGCTGAACATGCAGCACGGAACGCTCACCCGCCGGCTGATCTGGAAGGACGCCGAGGGCCGGCGAACCAGCATGGTCCAGCGCCGGTTCGTCAGCCGCAAGGACGAGCACCTCGCCGGCTTAACCACGGAGTTCACCGCGGAGAATTGGTCGGGCACCCTCGAGGTCCGCTCCGGCCTGGACGGCAGGGTGGTCAACGCGGGCGTCAAGCGCTACCGCGACCTGAACGGCCACCACCTGACGACGCTGGGCCAGGCCGAAGTCGACAG
>DASQVU010000151.1:0-7580 GCA_035640615.1 Pseudonocardiaceae bacterium | reverse complement strand
GCCCATGCGCTTAGGCGCATCTGAGGACTCGCCCTCCGACACTGGCGCAGAATGGCTCTCGCCAGGGTCAAAAACCGGGTTGAGGCATGTCTACCCCGCCCGCTCGATGGCTGCGGCCAACTGGCCATTACGGCCAGCATCGTCCTCCCGAGCTCAGGGCACCAGCAGGCACTCGACCGCGTCAACCCATATGCCGGAAAGTCGACCGGCTAGGCTTACCGTCACCAGGCTTTTCGCGCCAGTTCGTGGTTCACTGAGCTAGCCATGGATGGACAGTCCAGCCCGGTGATACCGCTGCTGCATGAGGTCGTCATCGATGTTGGTGACGAGCTCGGCTGCACGGTGCTGCGGCTGCGTGGCCGGCTCTCCCTGCGAGATAGCGCACGAGTCCGGGAGTCCATCGTCAAGTCCCTGCTCAGCACCGGCCGGGTCCTGATCGACCTGTCAGGCCTGCGCTGCACTCACCGGTCTTTCCTCTCCGTCTTCCCGATAGCGCAGGCCGCTGCGGGTGGTTGGCCGTCGGCGCGCCTGATTCTTTTCGGGGCCGATGCAGCCTTGCGCTCAGCGCTTGCCGCGGTGCGCACCGCCGAGACCGTGCCGATCGCCAAGGACCTCGTCTCGGCCCGGGTGATGCTGGAACACCGGCCGCCTCAGGTACGGCGGCACCATGACCTGCCGATGCACCCCAGCGCCGCGGCATCCGGGAGGATGCTGGTGCGCGAGGCCTGCACCGCGTGGGCGGTGCCACCAGATGTGTGCGAAACGGCCGAGATGGTGGCCAGCGAGTTGGTAAGCAATGCCGTGGAGCACGCCCACACCACCAGCCGGCTCACAATCACCTATACCGGAGCGGTGGTTCGCGTTTCGGTTCGCGACTACCGTCCAACGCCCATCCCCCGGCCACGCCCGATAGACATCGGCGCGCACCGTGGCCGCGGCCTGCATCTGGTGGCCGCGCTGGCGCAGGCTTGGAGCGTGGACCGGCATCCGGATGGCAAGACGATTTGGGCCAGCTTGCTGGTCAACCCTGCCCAGCTAGACAGGGACTAGGCCGACACGACGGCGGCGTAGCCACCCAGCCCAATCAGCCGTTGCCCGGCGATGGTGTCCGTCTTGGTGATCAGTGAGGTCACCGCACCCGTCTCCGGATCGAAGTCCACATCGGTGACCGTGCCGAGCTCGGTGCCCTGCTCAGACAGTACCCGCTTACCCAGGATCTCCAGGTCGTCGTTCTCAGCCCGCTGTTCCAGGCGGTCGCGTGCTGGCCGGATCACCGCATCAGAAGCGATCGTCACCGCGTCCGGACCGAAACCCTGCACATCACCCCAGGAAAGCAGGCTGCCGGCACCTCTGACCTTGCCCAGCCGCAGCAGCGCCACCCTGGCCGGTCCAGGCAGTACCACAAAACCGTCCACCCTGGCTACCTGGGTGGCGGTGGCGGTGTTCACCACGGCGCGCTTGCGTGCCTGGCTGAACAGCATCAGCTGGCCCCCTCCCGCAGCCGGCTGCGGAAGGCATCCACCGCCGCGCCGAAGCCAGCCAGATCATCGGAGACGAACTCGGTAGCCGCCGCGGGGACGATGAGGTGCTCGCCGGAAACCGCCACCGTGTCCGGCAAGGGAATCAGCACCCGCTGGCCGGCGGTGCCGAGGGTTTCGCTGGCCTCCACTTCGTAACCCACTACCTCCATGCAGGTTCCGCCGTGCAGCACGACGTCGACCACGCGGCCGAGGTCCCGCCCGGTATCCGTGAGCACCCGATCCTGCAAAACGTCGGCCTTGCGGGCCTGCTTGCGCGGTGCGAGTTCCTTGGTGGGCACGAAGACCGTCTCATCGGCCACCATCACGGCGTCCCGGCCCAACCCATGCACTCCTGCCCAGGGCAGCGCATCCTTCCGGGAACGGCTGAAAAGTCCAGGATTTCGCAGCGTGAAACCGGCGATACGCCCGCCGGTGCGCTCGAACACAACGTCCTTGACCTCGGCGACGAGTTCACCACTGAGCGTGACCACCGGGCGGCCGATCACTTCGCTGGCGCGCAGCACGAGAGTGGGCATCGGTGTGGTCATTGCCGATCACTGCGGCCGGAGCCGGGGCCGCCCAATCCGATCACTCCGCCGCGCCGCCTTCTGCGCTGCACCACCACGGCGAGCGCGATCAAGATCAGCAGCACGATGACCGCAAGGATCACCCAGCCCCACCAGTCCATCGCCACCTCCATGTCCTACTTGGGGCCCTATGTGGGCTCGATCTGGGTCCGGGTGCTGCTGTTTCGCACAGTAACGCGCACCGATCGTGTTCGCTTGTCGGCTGGTCATCTAACGGCAGTAGAGTCCAGGTCACCTGACCGGGAACCAGACTCGCGGCAGGCGCGTTGAACCGGGTGACGGCTTGCACTGCCCACCAGGAGGAAAACGGTGCGCTCCACAAGTAACCCCGCATTCCGCAATCTTCCCGTAGGGGGCGGCGGTTATGCGGGCTTCGACTCGGCGCCGGCAGGTTATGGCCGCGCCCTACCGACCACGCGACCAATGACGGTCGATGATGTGGTCACCAAGACCAGCATCACGCTGGCTGTATTGATCGCCGCCGGCGCGGCCACCTACCTCATCAGGCCCCTGTGGGCGCTCACGCTGCCTGCTGCCCTGGTCGGTTTCGTGCTCGCCATGGTGATCATCTTCAAGAGGGCGATCAGTCCGCCGCTGGTCCTCGCGTACGCCGCTATCGAGGGCGTCTTTCTCGGCGGGATCAGCGGCGCCATCGGCACCTATGTGGCCGACCGCTGGGGCAGCAACTCCATCGTCATAGAAGCGGTCACCGGTACCGTGCTGGTGTTCGCCGGGATGCTGGTGGTGTACAAGACCGGTGCGGTAAGGGTCACGCCGCGATTCACCAAGTGGCTGACCGGCGCCCTGATCGGGGTCGTCGGCCTGATGATCGTGAATCTCATCGCGGCGTTGTTCACCCACGGTGTCGGCCTTGGCCTGCGCAGCGGCGGCACGCTGGCGATCGTCTTCAGCCTGGTATGTATCGGAATCGCGGCGTTCAGCTTCCTGATCGACTTCGACGCCGCTGACCAGGCGATCCGGGCTGGTGCACCGGAGAAGACCGCGTGGTACATCGCCTTCGGTCTGACGGTCACTCTGGTCTGGCTGTACCTGGAGATCCTCCGGCTGCTGTCCTATTTCCAAAACGACTAGCGGCGCTACCGCTGCACGGGCCCGGCCTCCCATGGGGCCGGGCCCGTCTGGTGGTGGGTGCCCTGCAAACACCGTCAACCCTGATCTGCGCTGCTCAGACCTTCAAGCGGCGGGGTGGCGGTAGTCGAAGAGCACCCATCCCGCAGTGCGGAGCACAGCACCGGCAGCAGGACCGCGCAGGCGGCGGCGTACCCCGCCGAGGACGGGTGGTAGTGATCTCGCGCGAACAGCATGTCGGGCCGGGCGAGGAAGTCGGCGGAGAGCAGCTGCGCCAGCGGCACGGTGACGCCGCCGGACTGGCCGACCTCCTCCCGCTGCATGCGGGCCAGCCTCAGGCTGGAGGTATGCGCCAGGGTGCGCAGCGGCTGCGGGATCGAACGGATCGTGCCGAGATCCGGGCAGGTGCCGACGATCACCGTGATGCCTGCGGCGCGCAGTCTCGACACCGCGTCGCCGAGCAGTCTCGCCGACTCGCACGGCGAGATCCGCCGGGTCACGTCATTGGCCCCGATCATGATGACGGCCATGTCCGGCGGATCGATCAGGACGGTGTCTACCTGCTCGCCGAGCCGGCGGCTGGTGCAGCCGCAGATCGCCATGGTGTCCAGCTGGACCGGTCGACCGCAGTCCTGGGCGAGTCCCCGCGCGAGTACCGCGCCGGGTAGCTGATCGGGCTCCTCCGCCCCGAGGCCGGCGGCCAGCGAGTCGCCGAGCATCGCTATCCGGACTAGCCCGGACAGATCGGAAGTAGCCAATGGTTGCGGACCAGTCCCGTCGGGCAGATATACCCCATCTGCCAGAAACGGCCGCCAGCCGGGGATCACGATGCTGCGCCGCGCCCGGCGCCCCTGCCGGCTGAGCATGCTGTACGCGGCGCCCACCGTCGCGCCGGTGGCACCGACCACGACTGCGGTCGTACGCAACAGACTGTGCGTCACTGAAGACCTCCTCGACGCCGCGCCGCGCGGGCGACCTTCATACTTCTGATATACGCCTTGACGCGCTCGGCAGCATGCTGGAGGCCAGCGTGAGCAGCCCAAACAGGAGACCTGAAGTGCACTACGCCGAGCACGTCATCGATCTTGTCGGTAACACCCCGCTGGTGCGGCTCAACGCCGTCGCCCAGGATGCCGCACCACTGATTCTGGCGAAGCTGGAGTACCTCAACCCGGGGGGCAGCGTGAAGGACCGGATCGCGCTGCGGATGGTCGAAGCGGCGGAGCGATCAGGCCAGCTCCGCCCGGGTGGCACCATCGTCGAGCCGACTTCGGGCAACACCGGAATCGGGCTGGCGATGGTCGCCCAACGTAAGGGTTATCGCTGCCTGTTCGTCTGCCCAGACAAGGTCGGGGAGGACAAGATCAACGTACTCAGGGCCTTCGGTGCGGACGTCGTGGTGTGCCCCACCGCCGTCGCGGCCGATCACCCCGACTCGTATTACGTGGTATCCGACCGGCTTGTGAGGGAGATCGACGGGGCCTGGAAGCCCGATCAGTACTCCAACCCGGAGAACCCGATCAGTCATTACCACAGCACCGGTCCGGAACTGTGGGCGCAGACCAAGGGTCGGATCACCCATTTCGTCGCCGGTATCGGCACCGGCGGGACGATCTCCGGAGCCGGTCGCTACCTCAAAGAAGTCGGCGACGGCCGGGTACGCGTCGTCGGCGTCGATCCGGAAGGTTCGGTGTACTCAGGCGGCAGCGGGCGACCGTACCTGGTCGAAGGGGTCGGAGAGGACTTCTGGCCGGACACGTATGACCGCACCATCTGCGATGAGGTCATTCCAGTCTCGGACGCCGATTCCTTCGCCATGACCCGGCGGCTGGCCCGGGAGGAGGGATTGCTGCTGGGCGGATCCTGCGGAATGGCAGTGGTCGGCGCGCTGCGGCTGGCGGCCCGAGTCGATCCCGACTCGGTGATCGTCGTGTTGTTGCCCGATGGGGGGCGCGGCTATCTGGGCAAGGTCTTCAACGACTCCTGGATGGCCTCGCACGGTTTCCTGCCTCCAGACTCCTCCGGTGCCACGGTTGCCGACGTTCTGGTCGGCAAGGACGGCGCGATTCCCAAGCTGGTGCACACGCATCCGAACGAGACGGTGGCCGAGGTTGTCACCATCCTGCGCGAGTTCGGGGTTTCGCAGCTGCCGGTAGTCGCGGCCGAGCCACCAGTGATGGCAGCCGAGGTGATCGGCGCGGTCAACGAGCGGGCCTTGCTGCAGGCCCTGTTCGCCGGCGACGCACAACTCGCCGACCGGATTGAGGTGCACATGGCGGCGCCGCTGCCGACGATCGGCGGGGGAGAGTCGATCGGGTCACTCATGCGAGCGCTGGCCGACGCCGACGGCGCGATGGTACTCATCGATGGCAAACCAGCGGGTGTCGTCACCCGCCAAGACGTCCTGGGTTTCCTAGCCAGGGGCTGAACGCAGCGTGACCGGATCCGCTAGCGTGACTGCGCGCAACCGCGCCAGGGCGCCTAGTGAGGTTCGAACCGATGACGACTTCCCAGCCGCGGTCTCCGAAACCCTCTCCGGAGCCGCCATCCGGCTCAGCGGCCAGGTTCCCGGCACCCCCACCACCGCCACCTAACTGGCCTGCTCCGTGGGAACAACCGCAGCGGCTCTCATCGCAGTCCGACCTACTGATACCGCCCCCGCAATTCGGTCGATTCCCTCCCGACCATGACCGGCAGGTACCGTGGGACGCCTCGGCACCCCTGCATGATCCCGCGACCCTAGCCATCCCGACGCCAGCCCCGAGCGCTGCCCGGATACCCGCACCGCTGGCGCGCTTCGGGTGCCGGACGGTCAGTTTCCTGATCGACTGGGTGCTGCCTGTCGTGCTGACCCTGCTGTTGCCTCTCACTGCTCCCCCCGGTGGCACGCCGTGGCGCCTGGTGATCGATGCGATGGCGTACCTGGGGCTGGTCGGCTTCGGGATCTGGAACGCCGGCTACCTGCAAGGTGCCACTGGCCGCAGCATCGGCCGCCGGGTGGCGGGCACAAAGCTGGTTTCGATCCAGACGGGTCAACCAGTGGGCGTGCGCCGGGCGCTAATCCGCCAGATTTGTCACGTGCTGGACATCGGCATCGGTTGCCTATGGCCGCTGCGCGACCGCAAGCGGCAGACTTTTGCCGACAAGATCTTCGGAACTGTCGTGGTGCGCACCGGTGGGCTGGCCAAAGATCGCGCTGGCGCGGCAGGATCGTAGGCTGGGCGAGTGACAGGTTTCGCGACGCGCGCCATCCACGCCGGCCAGGATCCGGATCCCCACACCGGGTCGGTGATCGTGCCGATCTACGCCACTTCGACCTTCGCTCAAGACGGCGTGGGTGGGCTGCGCAACGGGCACGAGTACGCCCGGGTGAGCAACCCCACTCGCGGCGCGCTGGAAGCGTGTCTCGCCGCGCTGGAGGGCGGTCGTTATGGGCGAACTTTCGCGTCCGGCATGGCCGCGACCGACGTGCTGCTGCGCGCGATCTGCCGGCCAGGTGACCACATCGTGATTCCCGACGACGCCTACGGCGGGACTTTCCGGCTGATCAATAGCGTGCTCGGGCAGTGGGGGATCGAGCACACTGCCGTGTCGCAATCCGATCTCGGCGCGGTGCGCGCCGCGATGCGTCCGACAACCCGGGTGCTGTGGTGTGAGACGCCGACCAACCCGTTGCTGGCCATCGCAGACATCGCGGGGCTGGCTGGAATCGCTCACGAGGCCGGTGCTCGCCTCGTGGTGGACAACACGTTCGCCACCCCCTACCTGCAGGCGCCTTTGGGGCTCGGCGCGGACGTGGTGGTGCACTCGACCACCAAGTACCTCGGCGGCCACTCCGACGTGGTCGGCGGCGCCTTGATCACTGATGACGCCACGCTCGATGAGCAGTTGGCGTTCCTGCAAAAAAGCGCCGGCGCGGTGCCCGGACCCTTCGATGCCTGGCTGACCCTGCGCGGGATCAAGACGCTGGCGGTGCGCATGGAGCGGCACAGCGACAACGCCGAGCGGGTTGTCGCAGCGCTGCAGGCGCATCCGGCGGTTGGTGCGGTGCACTATCCGGGTTCGGAAACCCATCCCGGGCATGAAGTGGCCGCCAAGCAGATGCGCCGGTTCGGCGGGATGGTGTCGTTCACCGTCCGCGGGGGCGCCGCGGCGGCACTGGCGGTGTGCGCCCGAACCCGGCTGTTCATCCTGGCTGAATCGCTCGGTGGAGTGGAGTCGCTCATCGAGCACCCGGGCCGCATGACCCATGCCTCGACCGCGGGTACCCAGCTGGAGGTCCCTGCCGACCTGATCCGCCTGTCCGTGGGCATCGAAGACGCCGACGACCTCATCGACGACCTGCTCACCGCCCTGGGCTAGCCCCGCGCCCAATACCCGATAT
>DASQVU010000150.1:0-5385 GCA_035640615.1 Pseudonocardiaceae bacterium | reverse complement strand
GAGATCTTCCGTGGCCGGGGTGAGGTGCACCGGCGCCACGGCCCCGGCCAGCGCGCGTTGCAGCGCGGCCCACCGTTGGCGCAGCGGTTGCTGGGTGATGTCTTCGTCGCCGAGGGCGAGCAGGTCGAAGGCAATGAAGCTGGCTGGGGTCTGCTCGGACAGCAGCTTGACCCTGCTGGCGGCAGGATGGATGCGCTGCTGCAGCGCCTCGAAGTCGAGCGTGTTGCGTTCGGTATCGGCGATGACGATCTCGCCATCGATCACCGCGCGGGGCGGGAAATTGGCCAGCACAGCTGCGACGATCTCGGGGAAGTAGCGAGTCATCGGCCGCTCATTACGGCTGCCGATCTCCACCTCGTCCCCATCGCGGAAGATGATGGACCGGAAGCCGTCCCATTTAGGTTCGTAGTGCTGGCCCGCGGGGATCTCGGTGGCCGGCTTGGCAAGCATCGGCGCGACGGGCGGCATGACGGGAAGGTGCACGCCCTCGAGTGTGCCGCCTCACCCGCCTGCCGTGCCGCGCCGGGATTGCCTCATCGGCATGCAGCGCCTCGTTCTCACGGCGTCGTCGCCGCGAGTTGGCCGCAGGCGGCGGCGATCTCGCGGCCGCGGGTGTCGCGCACGGTGCAGGTCACTCCGGCCGCGCGTACCCGAGCTACGAACTGTTCCTGCACGGGCAACGGGCTAGCGTCCCACGCGCTCCCCGGGGTCGGGTTGAGCGGGATGAGATTGACGTGCACCAGGTTGCCGAGCCGTTCGCGCAGCAGCCGGCCGAGCAGTTCGGCCCGCCACGGCTGGTCGTTGACGTCCCGGATCAGCGCGTACTCGATAGACACCCGGCGCTTCGTGGTATCTGCGTAGTGCCGCGCCGCATCAAGCACGTCGGCTACCTTCCACCGGCGGTTCACCGGTACGAGGGTGTTGCGCAGCTCATCATCCGGGGTGTGCAACGACACCGCGAGCGTGACCTGGAGCCCCTCGGTGGCCAGCTGCCGGATCGCCGGCACCAGGCCCACTGTGGAAACCGTCACCGAGCGCTGGGACAGGCCCAACCCGTCCGGTGCGGGATCGGTGATCCGGTGTATCGCGGCGACGACACGCAGGTAGTTGGCCAGCGGCTCGCCCATGCCCATGAACACGACGTTGGACAGCCGTCCAGGCCCCCCGGCCAACTTCCCGTTATGCATCGCGGCCGCCGCCGCGCGCACCTGCTCGACGATCTCCGCGGTGGACAGGTTACGGGTCAGCCCACCCTGGCCAGTGGCGCAGAACGGGCACGCCATACCGCAGCCGGCCTGGCTGGAGATGCACACCGTGGCGCGGTCCGGGTAGCGCATCAACACGCTTTCGATGTGGGAACCGTCGGCGGCGCGCCACAGCGTCTTGCGAGTCGTGCCACCGTCGCAACTCACGTGCCGAACCGGGGTGACCAGCTCGGGGAGCAGCGCCGTCACCAGCCGGGTGCGGGAGGCCGCGGGTAGATCGGTCATCGTGGCGGGGTCGGTGCTTAGCCGCGCGAAATAGTGCCGGGCCAGCTGGTCGGCGCGAAAGGCCGGTTCCCCCAGCTCGGTCACGGCGGCACGGCGCTGCTCACGGTCCAAGTCGGCCAGGTGCCGCGCCGGCTTTCCGCGGCGCGGAGCCTCGAACACCAACGGCAACGCACTCATCTCACCCTCCACCATCCCAGCCGTGCTTCAGCACCGCTCCCGACTCCACTCCCGACATGGAGACACGTCGGGGATAGGGAGGCCACGCGGCGGGTGTGTAGGCGGTAGCGGACCGGGATCGTCAGTCCCGGGGTTTGGCTGATCGCCCGAGCCGCGATCCGGGCAGGGAACTCGATGCGCAGGGCATCTTCCAGTTCAGCTCGATGAGGGAACCGCCACACGGTGTCCACCCGGCGGCACTCGAAGCCGTGGGCGGCGAAGAACGCTTCGACCGCGGCCGGCCGGTACCGGGGCGCTGCCGCGCACAGCCACTGGCCGTAGGGCGCATGCGTGCCGTCCAGATCGATGACAGCTAACATCCCGCCGGTACGCAACACCCGCCCCACCTCCGCCAGGCCCGGCTGGCAGCCCGGACCGAAGAAGTAGGCGATGCGGGCATGCACCAGATCGGCGCTGGAGTCCGGCAGCGGCAACCGTTGCGCCCGACCAGCGAGGACCCGGACATGCGGCAGGTCGCGAATACGGCGCCGGGCCCGGATCACCAGCGGAGGGTGTGGCTCCACGCCGATGACGCTGCGCGCCCGCTGCGCAAAGCGGGGCAGGTGAAACCCGTCTCCGCAGCCGACGTCGACGACGTCGGCACCGCCCCAGTCCACCAGCTCGGCCAATGCTGCCCACAGCGCCCCATCGGCGTCGATGGCACGGTTTTCCTGCTCGTATGTTTCGGGCCAGTTCCAGATGTTGGGGCTGGCCAGCACTCCCCCGTCGGCAGGATTCACCGTGGCTACCGCTAGACCGGCACGAGCACGCTGAGCAGGAGCCAGGACACCACCGCCGATGGGAGTAGTGAATCGATCCGGTCCATCAACCCACCATGGCCGGGCAGCACGGTCCCCATGTCCTTCACCCCGAGGTCACGCTTGATCAGCGATTCCACCAGGTCTCCCCCGGTAGCAGTGAGCACGATCGCCGCCCCGAAGATCACACCCTGCCACCACTGGCCACCCAGCAGCAGGGTGACTGACAAGGCGCCCGCCAGAGTGCCGACTACCAAAGATCCGATGAAGCCCTCCCACGACTTCTTGGGACTGATCGACGGTGCCATCAGGTGCCGCCCGCCCAAGACGCCGGTCGCGTAACCTCCCACATCCGAGGCTACCCCGGCGAACATCAGGCACGACGCCCGCGCTGCGCCGTCGACCGGGACCACCAGCAGGGTCGCGAATGCGGCGAATCCGGAGACATAGGCTGCGCTGAACACGGAGGCGGTGACGTCGCGGACGTAACCCGTCGCACCTTTGCGGAAGCGCCAGAGTAAGCAAACCAGCGCAGTGATTACGAACGCGATGAGTATCCCGTCCTGCCCAAACGGCCACGCCAGCCAGACCATCGCTTGCCCACCTGCCAGTACCGGTGGCAGCGATACGCCGATACCCGCCCGGCGCAAAGCACCGGCCAGCTCCCAGGTGGACACCGCCACGCTGGCGGCCACGATCCCGATGAACACCTGACGCACGGTGTATAGGGCCACCAGGATTGCGGTGCCCATCGACACCCCGACGATGATCGCCGCCCACAGGTTGCGACCCGCTCGGGGAGTGCGGGGGCGCTGCGCCGGGTCCACCGCGGAAACGGGTTGCTCAGGTAGCCTGCTCGCCGACACTCAGACCTCGAGCAACTCGGATTCCTTGTGCTTGACGAGTTCGTCGACCTGAGCGACGTACCGGTGCGTGACGACCTCGAGCTCCTTCTCGGCCCGGGTTACGTCGTCTTCACCGGCCTCCCCGTCACGGCCGATGCGATGGAGTTGCTCCTTGGCCTTGCGACGGATGTTGCGGATAGCGACCTTGGCGTCCTCACCCTTGCTGTGCGCGACTTTGACCAGGTCACGACGACGCTCCTCAGAAAGGTGCGGGATCACCACCCGGATGATCAGGCCATCATTGGTGGGGTTCACGCCGAGGTCGGAGTCCCGGATCGCCTTTTCCATCGGTTTGAGCTGGCTGGGATCGTAGGGTTTGATCACGGCCATCCGGGCCTCCGGGACCGTCACGCTGGCCAGCTGGATCAAGGGTGTGGCAGCCCCGTAGTAGTCCACCACGATCTTGGAGAACATCGCCGGGCTGGCCCGTCCGGTACGCACCGTGGCGAGATCCTCCTTGGCCACCAACACGGCTTTTTCCATTTTCTCCTCAGCGTCGAGGAGGGTGTCGTCGATCACGGCTGCTCCTTGTTACTAGCCTGATACCGTGTTAGCCCGGTGTTCGTGAGACACAGTGCTGACCAGGGTGCCGATGGGCTCACCACGTACTGCCCGAGCGATGTTGCCCTCGGTCAGCAAATTGAACACGATGATCGGCAGCTTGTTGTCCATGCACAGGCTGAACGCGGTCGCATCCGCCACCTTGAGCCCCCGCTCAAGGACCTCGCGGTGGGTGATGTGTGTGAACATCGTGGCCGACGGATCCGTTCTGGGGTCGGCGGTGTAGACCCCGTCGACCGCCTTACCCAGCAGCAGAACCTCACAACCGATCTCCAGCGCGCGTTGGGCGCCGGTGGTGTCGGTGGAGAAATACGGCATCCCCACGCCAGCACCGAAGATCACCACGCGGCCCTTCTCCAGATGCCGGATGGCCCGGCGGGGGATGTAAGGCTCGGCGACCTGGCCCATCGTGATCGCAGTCTGTACTCGAGTATCGATTTTGTACTCGCGCTCCAGAAAGTCCTGGAGCGCTAAGCAGTTCATCACGGTGCCGAGCATCCCCATGTAGTCGGCGCGGGAACGCTCCATGCCGCCCTGCTGGAGCTCTTCGCCACGGAAAAAGTTCCCTCCACCGATCACCACCGCCATCTGCACACCGCCAGCAACGACGTCGGCAATCTGCCGAGCAACCGCCCTGACCACCTGAGGGTCTACCCCTACCGCCCCGCCACCGAACATTTCACCGCCGAGCTTGAGCAGGACTCTGCGGTATCCCGGGACCATCAGCCGGCCGGCGTTCATGGGCGGCTCAGGCCTGGCCGACCTCGAAGCGAGCGAACCGTCGCACCGTCACACCGGCCTCGTCGAGCAGTGCCTTGACGGTCTTCTTGGAGTCCTGCACCGACGTCTGCTCCAGCAGCACGGTGTCCTTGAAGAAGCCGTTGAGGCGGCCTTCGACGATCCTCGGCAGCGACTGCTCGGGCTTGCCCTCCTCGCGGGCGGTCTCCTCAGCGATACGCCGTTCGTTGGCCAGCACATCGGCGGGCACCTCGTCCCGGGTGACGAAACGGGGTTTCATGGCAGCGATCTGCATCGCCACCGCCCGCGCCGTCTCGGCCGAAGCGCCCTCGTATTCGACCAGCACGCCCACCGCCGGAGGGAGGTCGGAGGCCCGGCGGTGCAGATAGGTAGCTACCTCACCGTCGAAAGACACCACCCGGCGCAGTTGCAGTTTCTCGCCGATCTTTGCTGATGTTTCCTGCACCAGCTCGTCGACCGTGCGGTCACCGAGTGATGCCTGGGCGAGCATGTCGACGTCGGTCGGCCGGATCCGAGCCGCTTCGGCAACGATCCGGTTAGCGAGCTGCTGGAAATCAGCTCCCTTCGCGACGAAGTCGGTCTCGCAGTTGAGCTCGATCATCACGCCGCCTTTGGCAGCCACGAGCCCGTTGGCAGTGGTGCGTTCGGCCCGTTTGCCGACGTCTTTCGCGCCTTTGATGCGCAGCAGCTCCACTG
>DASQVU010000149.1:0-2732 GCA_035640615.1 Pseudonocardiaceae bacterium | reverse complement strand
GCGCACTCGGGCGGCGGTGCACCGGGTGGTGGCGGCCGGCGTTCCGTTCGTATTGGTCACCGGGCGCCCGCCGCGGTGGATCCGGCCGATCGTCGAGCAACTCGGGCATGCGGGACTGGCGGTGTGTGCCAACGGCGCGGTGCGCTATGACGCCGCGACCGATCGCGTCGCCTACTCGGTGGCGCTGAATCCGGTGCAACTGCGGGCTGCTGCAGATGTGGTGGCCGCTGCTTTGCCCCACGCCAAGCTCGCCGTCGAGCTGCCCACCGACAGTGCCGCGACCAACGGCGTCGATCACTTTCTCGCCGAGCCGGGTTATACGCACCCGTGGCCAGGTGCGGACTCTGAGACTGCGCCGCGCGACCTGATACTCGGCCGGCCAGCGATCAAGCTGCTGGTCCGTCAGGAGGATACGAGCAGCGAGGCGATGGCCGCCGCGGTCGGTGAGCTGCTTGGAGCGGCTCTGGATATCACCTACTCCACCGGCTACGGCCTGATCGAATTGTCCGCACCTGGCGTCACCAAGGGCACCGGCCTGGCCAGGCTGGCCGGCGAGCTCGGGATCGCCGCAGCTGATGTGCTCGCGGTTGGTGATATGCCCAACGACCTGCCGATGCTGCAGTGGGCGGGCCACGGAGTAGCCATGGCCAACGCACATCCCGCCGTACTCCAGGCCGCTGATGAGATCACAGCCGGTAATTCCGAGGACGGCCTGGCGCTCGTCCTCGAAAGATGGTTTTGACCGTCGCTGACCGGCCGTTGATGCAGCCGTACTGTGACCGTATCGTGACCGAGCCGCGGTGCCGTTGGTCCCATTGATGGGTCGAAGATGTAACACCGCGTGAGGGCCGACACCACAGGTTTGGAGGCTTCGTGCACACTGGAATCCCCTCCGCCAACGATGACGTGGCGGCGCTGCAGACCGCGGCTGGTCTGGAGAATCTCGCGGTGCAGACCTACCAGTTCGGGTTGAGCCTGCCCTTCATCGGCGGGCCCGCGGCGAAGCCGGAAATCAAAGAGTTCACCGAGCGGACGCTGAGCCAGCACAGCCAGCATGCGACCGCCTTCAACGCTGCGGCCCAGCGGCTGGGCGGCAAGCCCCAGACAGGTCCCGACCCCAAATACGCCGAAGTGGTCAAGCAGGCGTTACCCAACATCAAGACCCCGCTCGACGCGGTCGGGTTGGTGCTCACCCTGGAGGACGTGGCCGCGCAGACCTACGTCAAGGACGTCGGGTTGGTCAGCACTCCCGAGCTGCGGCAGCTGTTCGCCAGCGTCGCCGGAGTAGCAGCCCAGCACAAAGCGATTCTCCTGACGGTCCAGGCGCTACTTCAAGCCAACCAGCCGGAACTCATCACGCGTCCCCCGGAAATCGCGCAGTTGCCTCCTACAGCGGGCAGCGCGGGCTTCCCGGACGCGTTCTATCCGACCGCGATGGCCGCTCCCGTCGAGGAAGGAGCGGTGAAATGAGCTTCTCCGGCCGCCGAGGCCACCGCGTGCAGATGGCGATCAGCGAGCGGCAACTTTCTGAGCTGACCCGCGAGCTCGACGACCTGCATGAATCAACCTTCCCCCAGGTCCGCAAGACCCTCGACGAGCTGGCCACCAACCTCGGCACCGTGGTGCGGCAGCCGTCGACCCGGCGCAGCTTTTTCCTCGGTGCCGCTGGAGCGGTGGCGCTCGGCGCGGCTGCCGCCTGCGCTGGTGGGCCGTCGCGGCCGCCGAGCGCATCCCGCACTACGGCGCCGTCAGCGCCTCCACAAGAGACCTATCCCGGGGACCTCAAGCTGGTGGCGGTGGCTACGGCGTTGGAGAATCTGGCGGTCAGCGCCTACGAGGGCGCATTGAAGAAAGCCGGTACCGGGGAAATCGGCGCGGTGCCCCCGACGGTGGCGACCTTCGTGCAGACCGCGATGAAACAACACTCTGACCACGTGCAGGCCTGGAACACGCTACTGTCCAGGGCCGGGAAACCGACCATCAGTGATGCGCCGCTGTCCATCACCCAGGATCAGCTAGCCATGCTTAACGCTGCAAAGTCGGTTCCTGACCTGGCTAAATTCGCGCTGAACTTGGAGAACATCGCCGCGCAGACCTACACCTTCGCCACCGGGAACGTGTCCGACCCCACTGGGATCATCACGGCTGCCACCATCCAACCGGTCGAAGCCATGCACGCCGCGATATTGAACTTCCTGATCGGTGAGTACCCGATCCCGGACCCGGTCATCGGGACTCGCAATGCGCTCAACCGCGACAGCTTGATGGTGAGGTAGGACGGCCTTGAAACCAGCCGTGATCCGTTACGCTCGCCGGGCGGCGGTCCTGCTTACCCTGCTGTGTGCTGGGCTGGGCCTGGTCGTCGGCTGCGGCAGTGTCGGCGGTCCAGGTGCCGCTCCGCGAACGTCGAACACTGGAACGCCGAACACCATCGTGATCGACAAGTTCGCGTATAAACCGGTGGTGTTGACGGTCGCCCCGGGAACGCGGGTCACTGTCATCAACCAAGATCTGGCGCAGCATACGGTGACGGCGAGGGACAGGTCCTTCGACAGCGGCACCATCGCCATCGGGGGTCGTGGCGAGATCACAGCACCGAGCAGGCCGGGTAGTTACCCGTACTTCTGCGCCTTTCACGAATACATGACCGGCACGCTGATTGTGAAATAGGGTGGCCCTCACCCTATTCAGCTGAGCGAGGGCCACCGCCGGCACTAGCGATGCTAGTGCTT
>DASQVU010000148.1:0-18704 GCA_035640615.1 Pseudonocardiaceae bacterium | reverse complement strand
GGCGCCTATGCGGTCACGGCTTGTCCCCGCCCCGCACTGATCAGGCCTGTACCTAACGTCAGCGTAAGCAGTGCGGTCACCAGGTGCAGCCACTGGTCTCCGACCGGCCCGGGCGGAATAGACAGCAGGGACAGGTAGCCCAGCCAGCCGATCACGGTAGCCAGGGCGTAGACACCGCCAATGGCGATGTCCAAGCCCTCGTTGCCGGCAGGGGTGAGCGCGAACGCACCGAGCAGCCAGAACGCGCCAATACCGATGTGCACGATGTTGTGGTACGGGTTGATCAGGAAGATCCCGAACAGGTCGCGATTGGTCATCTCCGTGATGTTGGCGAAACCGGTGATGAAAAACCCGATGATGCCGCCTACGATGTAGACGCCGCCGAGGATCATCGAGAAGTTCTGCTCAAATGTCCTCTCCCTGCCCCTGAGCTTGATCCCGAACTTGTCTTCGGGAATAGCAAACGCCGTGTCTGTCCCCTTCACGTGACGCCGACTCCACTCGGGCGCCGATCACTCAACGTTGAGGTGCCAAGGCCGGCGTTGTGGCAGCACCTCAGGGCCCTGATACGCGCTTCGACTCGGGACGGTCGATGGTTCGTCTGAGGACCGCCAGATCACTCTTTGGGGAGGCTCAGGATTTCCCCTCATCGGCGGTTTGGCCTGGTGGAGGGTCCAGCATCGGCTGTGCACTGAGGGCATGGGGACACCGGACCGGGGCGGCCGCTTGGTAGTCACATGCCGCCAGTACGATGCTCCTCTCCGTGACGGGAGAACCCGTTATTGTACACGCAGAGTGACGTTTGCCAATGCTCTGATGGATGGAAGTGGGCACCATGACTGGTCTGTTGGACGCGATGCGCAAGAGACGGATGCAGGTCATCGCCATCGGGGTGGTGCTGGCGGCCGGACTCGGCACATCCGCAGCGGTATGGGGACCTGAGCTCTTAACCTCAGGTCAAACTGCCAAGACAGCGAATACGGCGAGTAGCACTGACAAGACGTCGGACACCGGAACCAAGGCCCTCCCGGCCGGCTTCAGCCAGTTTCGCAGTGATCAAGCCGGTATCGAGCTGGCCTACCCCTCTACCTGGACCAAGCTGACCCCGAAGGACCCGCAGATCCTGCTATTGCTCGCGAATGGCACCCAGGACTCCGTGCTGGTCCGGTCCAGCGAGCTGCAAGAGGCGGTCGGGCCCCAGCAGCTTCCCGCCGCGCGGCAGGTCACGGACAAGCTCGTGCTGTCCAACAAGACCGTCCAAATGATCACCGAGCCGAAGCAGATCGAGCTGGGTGGGCTGCCCGGCTTCTTCTACTTCTACTCTTTCAAAGATGCCAACAGCGGGCAGGAGGGTGCGCACTCGCACTTCTTCCTGTTCAACGGCAAAACCATGATCAGCATGGTGTTCCAGACCCTGCCCCGGGAGCGGTTCGCCTCCACCGCCCCGACCTTCGACAAGATCGCAGCCTCGTTCCACGCCATCAAGAAGTAGACGAGCGTGCTGTCGCCGGGTTCAGCGGACTCGGCGACAAGGCGGTGTCAGATCCAGGGCGGCAAGGTAGGCAGCCCGGCGGGCGCGCGCAGTTGCGCGCCCGCGCAGCGCCCGGTGAGCCAGCCGGCGAGCTGCTGCGCTGACCCGGACACCACCACCGGCCCGGTCTCCTCCGGGCCGAAGGAGACCGGGTCGAAGTCCGGGCTGTGCAGCTCGATGCGGACGCTTACCCGGGTGTCCATCCAGTCGGCGAGGTCGCCCACTAGCGCGGTCGCGACGTCCGTAGGGATCTCGTCGATCTGCACACCGGCATCGAGGTCCACCAGGTGCAGCCACAACTCCCGCACCCGGGCCCACGGGATCCACCTGGCGGGTACCGGCCCATGCCTGGTACCGACGGTGGCCGCCCACTGATCTGGGGACAGCTCCTGTGCGGCCGCGGCGAACGCGGCGCCGGCGCGGCGCAGATCGTCGAGCTGCGCTGGCTGCGGTCGTGCTGCGCCAGCCTCGATATCGGCGTCGCGCGCCTGGGCCGACGGGTACATCGGGGTCTCAATGCCGGTCCGCGCCCAGGTGAGCAGGCGGATCAGGGCCTCAGCGTTGCGGGCGACGTGAGTCACCACATGACCGCGGGTCCAGCCGGGCAGCCGGGACGGTCCGCTCAGGTCGTCGAGTTCCATCACGGCTTGTTCGAACCGCGCCTGGCCTTCGGTGACCCAGGACAGCTCCTTATCTGGCCGGTTCACACCAGCAACGCTACAAGATCGTGCCCGGCCGGTAGGTGGCCGCGTCGGGATACCGGTCCACCACCGCGTCGACGGCGGCAACCACGGCGGCCACCTGCTCGGTGGCCGCCCCGGTGAACGGCAGACGATCAGCGAGCAGGGCGTCCAGGTCGGCCCGGGTCAAGGGCAGCCGGCTGTCTGCGGCCAGCCGGTCGAGCAGGTCGTTACCGGCAGCCTTCTCCCGCATGGCGACGGCGACGGCGACGGCATGGTCCCTGATCACCGCGTGCGCGCTCTCCCGTCCCATCCCGGCCCGCACCGCAGCGACCAAGATCTTGGTGGTGGCCAGGAACGGCAGGTAGCGCTGCACCTCGCGGTCGATCACCTCTGGATAGGCGCCGAATTCGGCGAGCACCGTAAGGAAGGTTTCGACCAGGCCGTCGAAGGCGAAGAACGCATCGGGCACCGCCACCCGGCGCACCACAGAGTCGGATACGTCGCCTTCGTTCCACTGCGCGCCAGCCAGCTCGGCCACCATCGAGGCGTACCCGCGCAGCAGCACCATGAAGCCGTTGATGCGCTCCGCGGACCGCGTGTTCATCTTGTGCGGCATCGCCGACGATCCGACCTGACCGGGCTGGAAGCCCTCCGTGACCAGTTCGTGGCCGGCCATCAGCCGGATCGTCGTCGCCAGCGACGACGGGCCCGCGGCCAGCTGCACCAGGCAGCTCAGCACCTCGTAGTCCAACGACCGCGGGTAAACCTGACCGACGCTGGTGAGCACCCGAGCGAAGCCGAGATGCTCCGCGACCCGCTGCTCCAGCTTGGCAAGCGCCGCCGGATCACCACCGAGCAGGTCCAGCATGTCCTGGGCGGTACCCATGGGCCCCTTGATGCCCCGCAGCGGGTAGCGGGTGAGCAGCTCCTCGAGCCGGGTAAAGGCCGTCAGCAGCTCGTCGGCCGCGGTGGCGAACCGCTTGCCCAGTGTGGTGGCCTGGGCTGCGACGTTGTGGCTGCGCCCGGTCATCACCAGCTCAGCGAACTCGGCGGCGCGGGCGGCCAGGGTGGCCAGCACGGCGACGCAGCGCTCCCGGACGTGCTCCAGTGAGCGCCGAATCAGCAGCTGCTCGACGTTCTCGGTGAGGTCCCGGGACGTCAGCCCCTTGTGGATCTCCTGGTGACCGGCCAGCGCGTTGAACTCCTCGATACGCGCCTGGACATCATGGCGGGTGCGGCGTTCCCGGGCCGCAATGGAGTCGAGGTCGACTGCCGGCACCACCCGCTGGTAGTCGTCGAGCACCTGCTGCTCGACTGGCAGGCCGAGATCGGCCTGGGCCCGCAGCACCGCCAGCCACAGGTGCCGCTCCAGCACCACCTTGTGCTCCGGCGACCACAGCTGGACCAGCTCAGCAGAGGCGTACCGCGCCGCCAGCACGTCGGGAATCACCACCGCAGCCTACGACCCGCGTATTGCTCCCCCATCCCCCGCGTGTCGCGCCCCCGTGCCCGGTGTGTCGCGCCCCAGACGTATTTCCCCGCCGACCTTGGCGCTCAGTTTGGCTGAGGAGACTTGAGGAGCAACGCATGCGCCCGTTGGAGACGCAGACCCTGCTCGCGGTGCGAACCAACCGGTTGTTCGACGGCGAACGGAGTCTCGGACCGAGCACAGTGCTCATCGGTGGCGATCGGATCGTCGATGTCGACACCAGTGGTGCGCCGCCTCCGGCACACGCTGAGGTGCTCGATCTGGGAGCCGATATCTGCGTGCTACCTGGGCTCATCGACGCCCACGTCCACCTCGCCTTCGACGCCAGCTCCGATGTCGTCTCAATGATCAATACAGTCGATGACGGGCAGCTGTTGGCTCAGATGGCCCAAGCCGCCCGCCGCGCGCTGCAGGCCGGGATCACCACGGTGCGGGATCTTGGCGACCGCAACTTCCTGACGCTGAAGCTGCGCGAGCAACTCTGCGGGTGGGGAGATTCGGGACCGGAGATCATCGCGTCCGGGCCCCCGATCACAACCCTCGGCGGGCACTGCCATTTTCTCGGTGGGGTCGCCGAAGGACCGTGGGAGCTTCGTGCCGCGGTGCGCGAACGGGCGCAGCGTGGCTGTGAAGTCGTCAAGGTGATGGCCAGCGGTGGTCACCTCACCGCCGGCAGCAGCCCTTACCAGTCGCAGTACGAGCTGGCCGATCTACGCCTGATCGTGGCCGAAGCGCACCGTCTCGGCCTGCGCACGGCAGCACACGTGCACTGCCCGCAGTCGATCGCAGACGCCGTCGCAGCGGGTTTCGACACCCTCGAGCACGTGACGTTCTTCACCCCGGATGGCGTGGCCGCCAACCCCGCGACGATGGCTGCCATCGTCGAGTCGGGAGCCGTGGTGAGCGTGACGGTAGGCGAAGTGCCTGGTCATGGGCAACTGCCACCCTCCATCGCCAGCCGCCTGGAAGTAGTGATCGACAGCTGGACCAGGCTGCATCGTCACGGGGCCCGCATCGTGCCCGGCACCGACGCCGGGGTGGCCCCGCTCAAGCCGCATGACGTGTTGCCTTACGGACTCACCGCGCTCACCGGTTTAGGGATGACGAACCTGGAGGCGCTGCGCGCCGCAACCTCGGTCGCCGCGGACGCCTGCGGGCTCACCGGCCGCAAGGGTCGGCTGGTCGCGGGCGCCGATGCCGACTTGCTCGCGGTCACCGGCGATCCGCTGTCCGACATCTACGTCATCCACGACGTCGCGGCCGTCATGCGGGCCGGCCGATGGGTGCGTTGAGCTGAGTATGGTCGAGCAGGTGGTCAGCCAGCGGAGCCAAGCGGCGAACGCGGCCCTGCGACCTTTCTTGGAGCTCGTGACGCAATCACCGCGGCCTGGTGTGCAGGTGATCGCCAACTTCCTCGCCGGCAACCCGCAGGAACCGACCCTGCCTGGATTCGTCGAGGCGCTGCAGCGATGGAGCGTGCCTGCTTCGATTGACTGGTTCGCATATCGCCTGATGCATGAACCCGCACGGGAGGCTGCGGCAGCCTCGCTGACCGCCGAGCTGGGCATGAAGTTCGCCGCTCACGATGTGTTCCTCAGTCGCGGCGCCACCGGAGCGATCGCGCTTGCGCTCGCCACCGTGGTTGACCCGGGCGATGAGGTGATCTTTCTGAGCCCACCGTGGTTCTTCTACGAGTCCATGATCACAGCTAGTGATGCCACACCGGTTCGCATCCGGCTCATCCCTCCGGACTTCGACCTAGACGTCGGCAGCATCGTCGCTGCGTTGGGACCACGGACCCGCGCCGTGATCATCAACACCCCGCACAACCCCACAGGGCGGGTCTATCCCGCGGCCGCCTTGTCGGACCTGTCCGAGGGGCTGGCCGAAGTGGGCCGACGCTACGGCCGTCCTATCTGGGTGATTTCTGACGAGGCCTATAGCCGGATTCTCTTCGACGGTCGCCAGCTGCCCAGCCCGGGCCGCTTTTATCCGTACTCGCTGCTCGCCCACACCTACAGCAAGAGCGCGCTGGCGCCGGGGCAACGGCTGGGCTTCCTTGCGCTGGCGCCTGACCTGCCGGACTCCCCGGATGCCGCTGCCATCCGCCGGGCGTTGTTGACCTACAGTTTCGGCGCTGCCCCGGACGCGATCATGCAGTACGCCCTGCCGGACATCGACCGCCTGCTCATCGATGTCACCGCTATCGAGCGCCGCCGTGATCGGATGGTGTCGGCATTGCGGGCACAGGGCTACGAGGTGGCAATTCCGGAAGGCGCCTTCTACCTGCTACCGCGCGCCCCGGTGCCCGACGACCGTGCGTTTTGCGCCTCTCTCGCTAGCCAGGGCGTTCTCGTCATGCCGGGACATGTCGTCGAACTGCCGGGGTACTTCCGGATCTCATTGACCGCGACCGACGAGATGGTGGAGCGATCATTGCCGGTATTCGCTCGCGCCATCGAACGGACCGCCTGACACGCCGGGCAGGAGCGCACGACACACCGGGCGCGAGGGCACGACACGCGGATCAGGTCGTCACTCCGCCGCATCAGCTGGCCTGGATCGCTGCGCCTGCCGCAGCGCGTCGATCACCATTTCCAGCCAGCGCAGGCTGCGGCGGTAACTTTCGGTGTCCTGAGCTGACGGCGCCGGCGGCAGGATGCGGTCGGGCGAACCGGTGATGCTGACCCGCCCGGAGACGTCCAGCACCACATGCAAGGTCTCCAGCATCCAGCCCCATTCCGCGGCAGACGGGTAACCGCGGCCGGGAAGCTGGACCACCCCGCCGTGGCGGGGCAGCGTGCCGAGCACCCGGGTCAGGCTGTGTTCCAGGTCGTGCAGCACCCAGCCTTCCCAGAGCTGGCGGACCGGTCCGGTCTCCTTGGTGCCGCACCAGTAGTCCACGACGTAGGCCAGCCGGCCGTCGATGGTGCCGACGGGCACCGGAAGTCCGGTGACCTCGGCCAGCGGGTCATCAGTGCAGCCGGCAAGCTGCCAGCGCACCAGCTCGCGCAGCCACGACCATTGTTCGCGGAGAAAGCGAACACCTTCCGGCGACAACGTCAACAGCAGTTGCTCGCCTTGGCGGTCGCATATGACCATGGTCTTGCTCAGCCTCCAACCCCGCGAATGATCGTCGGGAGGCTATCGCGTCAGACACCCGCAGACAGGCCATCTTCGCGGCGCGTCGCTCTCAATCCGATATCGCGACGGTAATGCCCGCCAGGAAGGTGAACCTGCTCGACACGCTGGTAGGCCTGCTTGCGCGCAGCCGCAAGATCGACTCCGGTGCCCAGCACCGACAGAACCCGGCCACCGGTGGAGACGATCGCCCCGTCGTGACGGCGCCGGGTGCCGGCGTGCAGTACGCCGGGCGCCGCGGCTCCGGTGACCACATCACCGATCCGGGGCGTACCGGGATACCCCTCAGCGGCCACCACGACGACCACCGCGGCGCCCGGATCCCAATCCAGCGGTGGCTGCTGGGCCAGCGACCCGGTAGCGGTGGCCATCAGCAGGCCGGCCAGCGGCGTGTGCAGCAAGGCCAGCAGCGCCTGCGTCTCCGGGTCACCGAAGCGGCAGTTGAACTCGACGACCTGCGGGCCGTTGGAGGTCAGCGCCAGCCCGGCATACAGCAGCCCGGAGAACGCCCCGCCTCGACGGGCCAGCTCGTCCACCACCGGCTGCACGATCTGCGCCACCGCGTCGCCGGCCAGCGACTCGGGCGCCCAGGGCAGCGGGGCGTAGGCACCCATGCCGCCGGTGTTCGGGCCGACGTCCCCTTCGCCGACTCGCTTGAAATCCTGGGCGGGCAGCAGCGGCACCACCATGCGGCGTGTATCGACCAGGCAGAACAGCGAGACCTCCGGGCCGTCGAGGTACGACTCCAGCAGCACCGGGTGACCACCGTCGAGCAGGGTCAGCGCGTGCGCCCTGGCTACTTCGAGATCCTCGGTGACCACGACGCCCTTACCGGCAGCCAGCCGATCGTCCTTCACCACCCACGGCGGCTCGAAGTGATTCAGTGCCGCATCCAACCGGCCGGGGTTGTCCACCAGCTCGCTGCGCGCGGTCGGCACTCCCGCGACGGCCATTACATCCTTGGCGAACGCCTTGGAACCCTCGATCTGCGCCGCAGCGGCGGAGGGGCCGAAACAGGCGATACCGGCTGCGCGTACCGCGTCTGCGGCACCCGCCACCAGCGGCACCTCCGGCCCGATCACCACGAGATCGGCAGCCCACGCGGTAGCCAGTTTGGCGACCGCGGCGGGGTCGGTGACGTCCACGCCGAGCTGCTCGGCCAGCGCCGCGGTACCGGCATTGCCCGGCGCGCAGGCCAGCGCGGTGACCACCGGGTCACCGGCCAGGGCCAGCACCAGCGCATGCTCGCGGGCACCACCGCCGATCACGAGAACTCGCACGCTGGGAAGGGTACGGCGCCTTACTGGGTGATCACCGCCTGCCTGGAAAAATGACCGGCTCACCGGCTGTAACGGCCGCTACACTACGGAGGCGCTGGATTGACCGCCTGGTTGACAGGACCGGTTGATCGAACGCTGCGTGGATGGGGCACCACATGAGCAGTGCAGCTCAGCCTGCCTCGCGGGCAGAACTGGCCCGCGCCTGGGCGGATGCAGTAAGCCCGGCCACCGAGGTACCACTACCACGGAACATCATCGAACAATGCCTGCTGGCCAGCGTCGACCAGCTCGTCGACGCCCTCCGGGAGGAGCCGTTCTACCCCGAATGTGGGGCAGACGCCGCGACCGCGCTGGTGGCCCGGGGCATAGCTGGTGCTGACGCCTTGGCGCGAACCGTGGCACTGTTCGGCCGGCTGCTTCCCACGCTGCCCGAACTGAGCACCGTCGGGGAGCTGACCAGCAAGATCCCATCCCTGCTCGGTGCCTTCGTTGGGGGGTACACCGCAGCGGCGCGACAGCGCCACCTCGACGACCGCAACGCCTGGTTCCGGGCGGTATTCGAGGCCTCCCCGGTGGGCATGGCGATCACCCGGCTGGACGGCACCATCACCGAGACCAACGGTGCGCTGACCGAGTTGCTGTACTACCGGCCGGCCGAGCTGTGCGGGCGCGAGCTGGCCGAGATCTTCCATCCTGATGACGCGGCGTTGCTGCGGGCCGGTTACCAGGCTCTCGTCGACGGCAAGCGGGGGCGTGTGCAGCGCCGAGCCAAGGTGATCACCGGGCGTGGGGACGCGACGTGGGTCGCACTGACGGTCGCGCTGCTGCGTGACGCGGAGGGCAAGGCGACCCACCACCTCACGATGGTGGAAGACATCGCTGAACGCCAGCTGCTGGAGCAGCGGGTCCGCCATCAGTCGCTGCATGACCTGATGACCGGGTTGCCCAACCGGCTGCATTTCGCGATCCACCTCGAAGAGCAGCTCGAGCGCGACCGCAACGCCACCTTCATGGTCTGCAAGATCGACTTAGACTGCTTCGACATCGTCAGCGACGGGCTCGGCATCAGCATCGGTGACCTGCTGCTGCGATCCGTCGCCACCCGACTGCAGTCGCTGGTCGCCGGGGAGCAAGCCTTCGTTGCGCGGTTTGATGCCGACGAGTTCGCCATCCTCATCAAGGAATCGCCGAGCACACCCAACGCGGCCACCCTCGCCGCGCGCATCAACGCCGAGCTGTCCGAACCGGTCTACTTGGCCGGTCGGGGGCTTGCCGTGTCGGCGTGCGTGGGCATCGTGCGCCGCGCCGCCGGCGAGACCGAAGCCAAGGAGCTGATCCGAGCCGCCGACGCGACGCTGCACCGGATCAAGCGGACCGGCCGCGGGCAGTGGGGACTGTACGATCCTCGCGCCGACGCGGCAGACCGGCTTCGCTACGCGCTGGCCACCGAGATGCCCGCGGCCTGGGAGGACGGGCAGGTCAGCCTGTCGTACCAGCCGCTGGTGCGGCTGGATCCCGCGGCGGTCGATGCCGGGCAGACCGTGGCGCTGGCCGCGCTACTAGGCTGGCGGCATCCGAAACAGGGCGAGGTCCATCACGATAATTGCCTGGCACTCGCTGAGCAGACCGGCCTGGTGCTCATGATCGGTCCGTGGATGCTTCGGCAAGCCTGTGAGCAGCTGCCAGCCTGGCGTAACGAATGCGGCGCGGGATCGGCGCCGATCCGCGTGGATCTCACCGCGTATCTGACGCAGGATCCCGACCTGGTGCAGCTGGTGCAGACCACCCTGGCGGAAACTCAGCTGGAGCCGGCCGATCTCCAGCTCGGCATGCCGGTCGAGGTGATCTTTGCAGGGCACGGCGACGCGATGGACAACGTGGTCACCCTGGCGGAGATCGGGGTGCGCACCGTGCTTACTCATTACGGCCAGGCGGTGGGCAACCTGGCGCTGCTGGAATCGTTGCCGGTGGCGGGCGTTGAGCTGGCCGATCCGCTGGTTCGCGTCGCTGCCGAGCGTCCCGACTCAGTGGTGCACCCCGCCTTGGCCAGCCTGGTGCCGCTGATCCGCCGCACCGGCGCAGCTGTTGTGGTGACCGGTATCGACTCGGCCGAGCAGGCTGACTGGTGGCGCAGCGTCGGCGCCGACTCCGGCCGTGGCGCGGCGTTAGTGGGCTAGTGCCGCTGTGGCCAGCAGGTACGTTGCCTGCAATCGCACCGGTCCGCCGTCGGGAGAGGCGTGCCGCTCGATCGCGGCGGCCATCTCGTCAGCCCGGTCGCCGGCCGCCTGCCTGGCGGCGCGGTAGGCCGCCGAGTGCGCGTCGTAGAAAGCGGTCATCTGCTGGGGCGAATCGAAATGCCAGGGCAGCGAGCGGCGCTCGATGCTGATATCGGTGAACTCGGTTGCCAGCCGTTGCTTCAAGATCTCCGGATCGCCCCAGCTCAGACTGTCTGGAGCGGCCTCGTCAGGGGGCGCGAACTGTTTGATGATTCGCGCGCGCTGGGCGATGTAGCCGTCGGCTGTCCAGGCAGTGATGGCTAGCCGGCCATCTGGCTTGAGTACCCGGCGTAGCTGCGCCAAGGCAACCCCAGGCCGGGGAACGAAGATCACCCCGAAGGCGGACAGCACGACGTCGACGGTGCCATCGGGGAGCGGAAGATCCTCGACGTCCGCCTCGATCCATTCGACGGCATCTCCGGTGCGCTCCCGCCCCAGCTGCACCATCCGCGGGGCGATGTCGGCCGCGGTGACTCTCGCACCGCGCGCCGCGGCCCGGACCGCCACATTGCCGGTGCCGGCCGCGGCATCCAGCACGTGCTCGCCGGGGCGGGGCGCGGCCGCGACGACCAGTGCCTCCGCCGCCGGCTCCAGCCGCTTGGCGAGACCGGAGTAGTCCGCCGACCCCCATAGCTTCGCGGTGGCGATTCTCCTGTCGTCAGTCACGCCGCACTGCGCAGCATCGCGACCTCACGGGCCAGGTCCTGGCATGCCGAGTCCCGCCGGGCTGCGGCAGCCTCCTGCAGCGGCGCAAGACTGTCCCGTATCGATACTGACCGCAGGCGCTTGGTCAATCCGATCACCCGGGTGGCGCTCACAAGGCCGCCGCGCAATTCACCGCACCGTAGCTGCGCAGCAGCAAGGAGGCTGAGGTTGCTCACCGTGCATAACGCGGCGTGACCCGCTCCATCAATGGCCGCCGACAGGGCTGTAACCGCGCGATCGAAGCGCCGCAGCGCGAAGTAGGTGCAGCCCTCGACGTGCGGCAACGTGCCCGCGAAGTGTTGCCATGGCCGTGGTTCGTCTTGTGCCGCCTCGTAGCTGTCGCGAGCTCGGCGCAATGTGTGGATCGCCTCGGTATCGAGGCCGAGCAGCCCAATGGACCAAGCGCAGTCGTACTCCAACTTCGAGCGCGCCAGCGCGGTGGGTGCGGCTGCAACTCCAAGTTGGAAAAGCTTCAAGGCCTCGTTCGGCTGGTCGACATCAAGCTCTAGCCGGCCCAAGCCGTCCAGGTTTATTACCGCCCGAAGCACATCGCATCCGGCACCAGCGCAGTCCATGCCTCGGATGAAATGTTCCCTGGCGCGGGCCCGCAATCCGGCATTCCAGGCCGCGGTGGCTGCATCACCGTGGGCTTCGGCTAGCGCAACCAGCAATTCTCGGCGGATTGGCTCGCGCATATCGGCACCAAGCAGTGCCTCACTGGTCCGAGTGTGCGCGGTAAGAGCGTCGGTCAACGGGATGCCGCCCAGGTCTCTAGCGAGCTGTCCGAGCCGTCTACTAGTGGCTGTCACCTGCTTAACGTCGGCAGCCCCGACCCGGCATGGCACCGGCGTCGGTGTGTTCCTGACCCGGATCGGGTCAGCGGGACCCAGCACCGGCTTACCCTGAAGCACGGTGACAGCGTGCCGGAGCAGGTTTGCGTCACTGAGGTCTTCGGCCTGCGGATCCTGCTGCACCACGGGCGCTGTTTCGGGTTCGTACGCCAGCCCCATCCAACCCCTGGGCACGCCCAGACCGTCCGCGATCCGTTCCAGCAGAGCGACCGACTGCACCTGACGGCCGGAGATGATCTCGGAGATCTCCGACTGCGTCTGCTCCGTAGCGCGGGCAATGCTGGCTTGGGTGACCCCGGCGTCCCGCAGCATGCGGTACACGGCGGCGATATCGCGTTGTGCCAGCGCTCGGCGCGACTCCGGGCCGGTCAGCAAGTGGGCAAAGCTGGCCAAGACGCTCTCCGCCTGCCTGTCAAGTGTCACGTGCCACACCATGAGGGGTCCTGCGCAGTGTAGCTACGCCAGTACTTTCGGATGGTCAGGCAAAGACACCGGAGGTTTACCATGCTTGATCTCCCCACCGCCCAGCCGCTCGCCACGTTCTGCGGTGACTGCGGGTGCGGCTGCCCGCAGCTGTTCGTCGATGAATCGGCTCCCCCCGAGCAGCGCGTCGTGCTCACCGACGACTTCGGTTCCCGAGTCCGGATGAGCACCGCACAGTTCGGCGACCTGCTTGCCCAGGCCAAGAGCGGAGCCCTGGACGCCGTCATCTGATCCGCATCACCCTGACGTCGCCGAGTTCGACGAATGGTCGCGTCGTACTCGGCGACAACAATGTTCCGACTTGTGCACCCGACATGGAGACATATCGGGGATCAGGAATCGTGAAGGGTGATGGTTTGGTCGCGGCCGGGGCCGACGCCGATGGCCGAGATGCGGGCTCCGCACAGCTGCTCCAGCCGGGCTATGTAGGCGCGGGCGTTGGGAGGCAGTTCGGCGAGGGCGCGGCACTGCGACAGGTCCTCCCACCAGCCGGGTAGCTCCTCGTACACCGGGACAGCGTGGTGCACGTCGGTCTGGGTCATCGGCATCTCCTCGGTGCGCCGGCCGTTGACTTCGTAGGCCACGCAGACCGGCACGGTGTCCAGCCCGGAGAGCACGTCCAGCTTGGTCAGGAAGAAGTCAGTGATCCCGTTCACCCGTGCCGCGTAGCGCCCGATCACCGCGTCAAACCAGCCAACCCGCCGGGCTCGCCCGGTGGTGACCCCCACCTCTCCACCGGCCTTGCGCAACCGCTCACCCATGGCGTCGTGCAGTTCGGTGGGGAACGGCCCCGAGCCGACCCGGGTGGTGTACGCCTTGAGGATTCCCACCACGGCGCTGATCTTCGTGGGCCCGATACCGGCGCCAGCGCAAGCGCCGCCCGCGGTCGGGCTGGACGAGGTGACGAACGGGTAGGTGCCGTGGTCGACGTCCAGCAGGGTGCCCTGGCTGCCCTCGAGCAGCACCGTCTCGCCGCGCCGCAGCGCCTGGTCGAGCAGCAGCCGGGTGTCGGCGATCCGGTGCGCGAAGCGAGCACCTTGCTCGAGAACGGTGTCCACCACGTGTTCGGCGTCCAGCGCCCGCCGGTTGTAGACCTTGACCAGGACCTGGTTCTTGAATTCCAGTGCAGCCTCGACTTTCTGCCGCAGGATCTTCTCGTCCAGCAAGTCTTGGACCCGTACCCCCACCCGGGCCACCTTGTCCTGGTAGGCCGGTCCGATCCCGCGTCCGGTCGTGCCGATCTTGGATTTGCCCAGGTAGCGCTCGGTGACCCGGTCGATCTCGACGTGATAAGGCATGATCAGATGCGCATCAGCGGAGATCAGCAGCCGGTCGGTATCGACGCCGCGGGCGTGCAGGCCGGCCAGCTCGTCGAGCAGCACGCCAGGGTCCACCACCACACCATTGCCGATGACGTTGGTCACGCCCGGGGTAAGGATGCCCGAGGGGATGAGGTGCAGCGCGAAGTCCTGCCCGTCGGGTAACACCACGGTGTGGCCCGCGTTGTTGCCACCCTGGTAGCGCACCACCCACTGGGCCCGCTCGCCGAGCAGGTCGGTGGCCTTGCCTTTGCCCTCGTCGCCCCATTGGGCGCCGATCAGCACGATCGCCGGCATGTGGTACTCCACTGTGGTCGGTTCTGGGAGCCGAGGCGAGCGTAGACCTTTCAGGGGGCGGATGTGGTTGAGCCTGTGGTGCTGACCTGCGGGTCTGCCCGCTGGCCCGGTCCTGGGCCGGTCACCGCGGTGCCGGCCCGCCCTGGCCGTGACGAACTCGACTCCGTGCTGGCCGATCTGGGCGGTCGGCGCTTGGTGGTGTGCGGCACCGACGCCGACCTCGCTGCGGTGCTGCTGCGCTTGCTGCGCACTGAGGCCCTGACGAGGGTGCCGGTGGGTTACGTGCCGGTGGAAGCGTCCTCGGCGGTAGCTCGGCTGTGGAGCTTGCCGATCGCGCCCGCGGCAGCGGCCTCGCTCGCGCGCTACGGCGAGCCGGATCAGGTGCCTCTGGTGCGTGACGACGCCGGTGGCGTGCTGGTCGGGCTCGGCGTGGTGGCGCCTCTGGAGGGGGTGGCCTACTGCGACGACCAGGTGGTGCTGCGCGGGCGAGCCGCCCGGTTGGAGGTCACGCCCGACCGGGAGTTCGGCCTGGTGGTGCGGGTGGTGCGCGGGGGGCTGTTCCCGCGACGGGTGCGGCATAGCGCGGGACGCGCCGTGCAGCTGGGTTGCCGGCCGACCGGGGTGTGGCGCGACGGCGTTGCGGCCCGGACGACGGATCGCTGGACCTGGTATCGCCACACCGAGGACTGGCGCCTCATCCGCACCCCCCAGTAACCCGCGCGTGTCGCGCCCTCGTGCCCGGTGTGTCACGCCCAGCTGCGCAGCCGCGAGGACCCGCGCTCACTCCAGCCCGAGGAAACCGGCCGCGACGGGATCGCAGTCATCCAGGAACTCGCGGCACCGCCGAGCCTCGGGATCCTCGCCGATTTCCGCAGCCGCGCGGGCCAACGCCGCGAGCGCTCGGAGGAAGCCCCGATTGGGAGCGTGCGACCACGGCACCGGCCCGTGCCCCTTCCAGCCGGCGCGGCGAAGCTGGTCCAGACCCCGGTGGTAGCCGGTGCGGGCGAAGGCGTAGCCGGCCACGGCGTCGCCCTCATCGAGAGCCCGTACCGCCAGCGCCGCCCACGCGGCGGAGAAATCCGGGTGCGCCGCAGCTACCGTCGCCGGATCGTTTGCCGTTGCCAGAGCTGCCTCGGCGTCGGCCTGCTCGGGTAGCAACGTCGGGTCGGGGCCCAGCAGGTTGCCGTGCACGTTCATCGCTCCATCCTGCCGTCCCCAGTGCCACGATGACCACGTCCACGGCGATCACCGTTGGTAGCTGTTAACTGCAGCGGCGAGGGCCGTTGGTAGCTCCTGATGAGTCCCCTACCCGGCAAGGGTGCGGCCGGCGGAGCGGAGATCTTCACAGGCCTGCACCACCCGGGCAGCCATCGACTGCTCGGCCAGCTTGAGATAAGAGCGTGGGTCGTAGACCTTCTTGTTGCCCACCTCGCCGTCGACCTTGAGCACCCCGTCAAAATTCCTGAACATGTGACCGGCGATGGGGCGGGTGAACGCGTACTGCGTGTCGGTATCGACGTTCATTTTGATCACCCCGTACGACAGCGCCTGGTGGATCTCGGCAAGCTCCGATCCAGATCCGCCGTGGAACACCAGGTCCAGTGGTTTGGAACCGGCCGGCAATCCCAGCTTGCGGGCAGCTACCTCCTGGCCCATCTGCAGGATCTCCGGGCGGAGTTGCACGTTGCCCGGTTTGTAGACGCCATGCACATTGCCGAAAGTGGCGGCGAGCAGGTAACGCCCCTGTTCCCCACCACCGAGACTGTCGACGGTGTGCTCGTAGTCCTCCGCCGTGGTGTAGAGCTTTTCGTTGATCTCGTGCGAGATCCCGTCCTCCTCACCACCGACGACGCCGATCTCCACTTCCAGGATGATTCTCGCCTTGGCGCACGTGGTCAGTAGCTCAGCGGCGATGGCCAGATTGCGCTGCAACTCGGTGGCCGAGCCGTCCCACATGTGCGACTGGAACAGCGGATTGTCCCCACGGGCCACCCGCTCCTGCGAGATCGCGATCAATGGCCGCACGAAGCTGTCGAGCTTGTTCTCCGGACAGTGGTCGGTGTGCAGGACGACGTTCACTGGGTACTTCGCCGCTACCACCCGCGCGAACTCGGCCATCGCCACCGCGCCGGTGACCATGTCCTTGACCTTGCCGCCGGAGGCGAACTCCGACCCACCCGTGGAGAGCTGCACGATGCCATCACTGGCCGCCTCGGCGAACCCACGCAGAGCGGCGTTCAACGTCTCGGACGAGGTCACGTTGATCGCCGGGTAAGCGAACTGGTTGGCCTTCGCCCGATCCAGCATCTCGCTGTAGATCTCGGGCGTCGCGATGGGCATGACGGTGACCTCCAAGTACCTGGCGTGGTGTCGAGCAGACGGTGATCGCCAGCGCAGTATCGCTCACTGCCGGCGGCCAGATGCGATCGGATGCGCATGAGGTGGCCCCAGTACGTTTTCCGGCGTGGACGGCGACGAACCACTGGAGCGCGGGACCGTGCAGCACCCGGTTGAAATGACCCTCGGCCACCTGCGGGTGCTGGACGGGCCACCTGCCCCGGATCCAGGCACAGGCCAGGAAAATCGTCACGAAACGGCCCTGACACTGGAGGATCTCTATCGCCAGCATCGGATGCGGCTGGTGCGCCTGGCGGTCCTCCTGGTCGATGAGGCCAGCACTGCCGAGGACGTCGTGCAGGAGGCGTTCACCGGGTTGCACCGGCACTGGTCCGGACTGCGCGACGAGGCGGCCGCACTGGGATACCTGCGCACGGCGGTGGTCAACGGTTCCCGCTCGGTGCTGCGCCGCCGCAAGACCGCTCGCGGCTACGTTCCCCCGCATCAGGCCAATGCGCGCTCCGCGGAGTCGCTGGCGATGCTCACCACAGAGCACCAGGCGGTGGTCACCGCGCTGGGCCAGTTGCCGCCGCGGCAGCGCGAGGTACTGGTACTGCGCTACTACGGAGGGATGAGCGAGGCAGAGATCGCCACGGCCACCGGAGTCAGCCGCGGCACCGTCAAGTCCAGTGCCAGCCGCGCGCTGGATGCTCTCCAGCGGTTGCTGGAGAGCTCGTGAGTGCGTAACCGTGTCAGAGCACCGAACGCCACTCACGAGTCAGCTCTCAGCTGCCCTCCGCGCCCAAGCCTCGGGACTGGGCGCCCAGCAAGGCAGCGGAGAGCTGCCCACCCGCGCCCGTGCGGTGCTCGGGGTGGCGATCTTGCTGGGGGCGATGGCCGGTGTGCTGGCCGGCGTGATCAGCACCTGGTGAGCAGCGACCCACCCGCGGCGCGCCCGCGCCGCCCGATACCGTGGCATCGTGATGCCCCGCTATATCGGCACGTCGCTGGCTCTCGGCCCGTCCTGGCTGGATCCCGAGCATCTACTGCGGATGCTGGGACCGTACGTCGTCGTGGGACTGTGTTTAATCATCTTCGCGGAGTGTGGGCTGCTGATCGGATTCTTCATGCCTGGCGACTCGCTGCTGTTCACCGCCGGTCTGTTTGTGGCCACCGGCCTCATCAGCACCCCGATTTCGCTGGTCTGCCTGCTGGTCACGGTGTGCGCCGTGGTGGGCAACGTGGTGGGCTACTACGTGGGCTACATAGCCGGACCCGCGCTGTTCGACCGACCGGATTCCAGGCTGTTCAGACGCGAGCACGTGGACAAGACGCACGCATTCTTCGACAAGTACGGGCCACGGGCGATCCTGCTGGGCCGCTTCGTCCCTATCGTGCGCACCTTCATCACGGCGATCGCCGGGGTGGGCCGCATGGAACCCCGCAAGTACTTCGCCTATTCGATCATCGGTGGGGTGGCCTGGGCCAGCGGGGTGACCCTGCTGGGTTACTGGCTGGGCGCGATCACGTTTATCAGAAACCACGTGGAGCTGATTCTGGTCGGCATCGTCGCGCTGTCGTTCGTTCCCATCCTCGTCGAGGCGATCAGGGCACGCCGGGCCAGCCAGCGAAGTGTCCCGCAAGACCCGGGTCCGGGTGTCCCGCAGAACAGCACCTTCCGGTGAGCGCACTCGTCCAAGCACCAACCGCAGGATGGCCAGCGTGGCTCATCGCGGTTAGGGTGGCTGCCTCGATCGAGTAGCAAGATGGGTATCGATGCCGCCTCCTGACGCGCCGGTGACCCGTGCACAGCAGCACGTGATCCGCAGGACCCGACGCCTCGCCGCTGGGGCTGTGCTGGGTGCGCTGGCGGTGCTGGTCGCCTTCGGCGTCCCGACGAGTAAAGCGGCGCTGCTCGCCGTCGCACCGAACCTGCCCCTCCCAACCACTGCACAGCCGCTGCGGGTGCCCCCGCACACCTGCCTGACCTGGCAACGGCAGGACGCGACGGACGCCAAAGCGGTGAGTTGCACGCAGCCGCACCTGTTCGAGGTCACCGCCACCCTGGATCTGCAAGATTTCGGTGCGCAGCAGCCATTCCCCGACCCGGCGCGGTGGCAGCAGCTGGTGGCCCAGCGCTGCACCGAGCGCACCACCCAGGCGTTGGACGATCGGTTCGACCCATTTGGCCGGTTCACTGTGGGAGCGATCAAACCGAGCGAGGCTGGGTGGGCCAGCGGGGACCGGACGCTGCGCTGCGGGGTGCAGTCCGCCGGCCGAACCGGCATGCTGTTCGCCACCACCGGCAACGT
>DASQVU010000147.1:0-17034 GCA_035640615.1 Pseudonocardiaceae bacterium | reverse complement strand
GCTGGCCCGGCAGTGGTTCGAGCAGTTCGAGGGTGCAGGGCTGGACGGCCTGATCGCCAAGCAAACGGATCTGACCTACCAACCGGACAAGCGGGTGATGACCAAGATCAAGCACGAGCGCACCGCCGACTGCGTCGTCGCCGGCTACCGGCTGCACAAATCGGGAGCTGACGCCATCGGTTCCTTGCTACTCGGTCTCTATGACGACCAGAACGTGCTCGCATCCGTGGGAGTGGTGGGGGCGTTTCCGATGGCGATGCGAAAAAGGCTGCGCACTGAGCTCCAGCCGCTGGTCACCACTTTCGACGAACACCCCTGGAACTGGGCCGCCCATGAGCGGGGTGAGCGCACGCCGCGCAAAAACGAGACGAGCCGGTGGAACGCCGGTAAGGACCTGTCGTTCATCCCGCTGCGCCCCGAGCGCGTTGTCGAGGTGCGCTACGACTACATGGAAGGTCTTCGGTTTCGCCACACCACTCAATTCGTCCGCTGGCGCCCCGACCGCGACCCGCATTCCTGTACCTACGACCAGCTGGAGCGCCCCGTCCGGTTCAGCATCGCCGAGGTGCTTCACGGCTGATCAGACCACCGCGATTCGTGTGCGTCGCGGTCAGCCCATTCGATGAGCGGATCCAGCGAGAACACCGCGTCGTCGATCCCGGCATGCACGTCGCCCAGGCGCGCGAACCGTTCGGGCACCGTGGCCAGGGTGAAGTCGCCCGGCTCGGCGTCGGGCACCTCGTCCCACCGCAACGGAGTCGACACCACCGCCTCCGGCACACCCCGCACCGAGTACGCACTCCGGATCGTGTGATCCCGCGTGTTCTGGTTCCAGTCCACGAATACGGCGGCGATCCGGTCCCGTTTCCACCATGCGGTGGTGACCAATTCGGGTATCCGCCGTTCCACCTCACGAGCGAAGGCGCGAGCCGCGCGGCGCACGTCGGCGAAACTCCAGCGTGGCTGGATCCGGACGTAGACATGCATCCCCCGGCCGCCGGAAGTCTTCGGCCAGCCCACGGCACCCACCTCGGTGAGCAGCTCCTGCACCACCAGGGCCACCTGCCGGGCTTGCGCGAATCCGGTGCCGGGTTGGGGGTCCAGGTCGATGCGCCACTCGTCGGGGAATTCAACGCTGGCGGCACGGGTATTCCATGGATGGAATTCAACGGTGCTCATCTGGACCGCCCAAATTACGTCAGCGATGTCGGTCACACACAATTCATCCGCCGAACGCCCCGAGGGGAAATCCACCCGGACGGTTCTCACCCAGGGTGGAGCACCAGCCGGCAGCCTCTTCTGGTGCACCTTGGGACCCGTGACTCCGCTGGGAAAGCGGTGCAGCATGCAGGGACGTTCCCGCAGCGCCCGCACGATGCCGTCGCCAACCGACAGGTAGTAACGGGCCAGGTCGATCTTCGTCTCGCCGCGAGCGGGGAAGTAAACGCGGTCCGGGTTGGTGATCCGTACCTTGCGGTGGCCGATCTCCAGCTCGACGGCCGGTGAGCCGCTCAATCGCGCCAGCGTCGTTTTTCTTTGTAGGCCTTGATGTGGCTGGCGATGAGCATCATGACGAGCACCGTGCCAAGCACGACCAGGTACACCACTTCAACATTGCTCTCGCGGTTTCCGATGATCATCATGAATAGCGCGAAAGCAGTGAACCATCCAGCGAGCTTGCCGGCGCGAGGGAAGCTGCCGTGCCACCCCCAGTCAACGGAGGGTTCCTCGTTGGGATCCACATCATGTTTCGAGCCGCGGGTCGAGTGCTTCTCGGTGGGATGCTGGTCTGTCACAGCCACAGCGGCATCATCGCATATCGCCGGCGAGCTGGCGGGATCCGGCTATCGGCGGTACCCGCCAGCCCAGTAGGGTCAGTAGCGCCACACTCCTCGTCGCCCAATGGCGAGCCGGTAAATTATCAGTAGGATGAGCGATCCGATGATCGCGGCAACCCAGGTCTGGAGATTCCAGAATGTCTCCAGACCTCGGCCGAATATGGCCTTGCCGATGAAGCCACCAATGATGGCCCCAACGATGCCCAACAGTATGGTGACGATGAACCCACCGGGGTCATTACCCGGCATGATCAACTTCGCGATGGCGCCTGCGCACAAGCCAAGAACAATCCAACCGAGAATGCCCATGCCCGACTCCCTCCGTGAGCGGTCCCGATCAGTGTGATCGGTGTGAAGTCACCTCGCACGCATAAACACCCTGCGGTCGGGAACAATGACCTGGATGGACCTGTCGGATCGTTCCCGCGCGGTGCTGGTACTGGGTAGCACCGGTTCGATCGGCGTCCAGGCACTGGACGTGATGCGCCGTAACCCGCAGCGATTCCGGGTGGTCGGGTTGGCGGCGGGCGGTGCAGACCCGCAGGCGCTGGCCGCGCAGGTGGTGCAGACCGGCGCGCCCGCGGTCGCAGTGGCTCGGGGCCGGTCAGCGCAGGATCTACAGCTGGCGCTGTTCGCCGAGGCGCAGCGATGCGGGTACAGCCAGGGTGGCTACCGGATGCCGCGGATCCTGGTTGGCCCGGATGCGGTGGCTGAGCTGGTCACGACACAGCCGGCCGATGTGGTGCTCAACGGCGTGACCGGCTCCCGTGGCCTGGCGCCGACGCTGGCCGCACTGCGTAGCGGCGCCACCCTCGCGCTGGCCAACAAGGAGTCCCTGGTGGCCGGCGGAACGCTGGTTACCCGAGCGGCGGCGCCCGGGCAGATCGTGCCGGTGGACTCCGAACACTCAGCGCTCGCCCAGTGCCTGCGTGCCGGCACCCGGGCCGAGGTTTCGCGGTTGGTGCTGACCGCTTCCGGAGGCCCGTTCCGCGGGCGTCGCCGCGAGGAACTCGACGGGGTCACCGCGGAGCAGGCACTGGCTCACCCGACCTGGCGGATGGGCCCAGTGGTCACGGTGAACTCAGCCACCCTGGTGAACAAGGGCCTTGAGCTCATCGAGGCGCACCTGCTGTTCGATATCCCGTACGACCGCATCGACGTGGTGGTGCATCCGCAGTCGATGATTCACTCGATGGTCACCTTTACCGACGGTTCGACGATCGCCCAAGCCAGCCCGCCGGACATGCGGTTGCCGATCGCGCTGGCACTGGGCTGGCCGGACCGGGTCGCCGATGCGGCCCCAGCATGCGACTTCAGCAGCCCAGCCAGCTGGACGTTTGAACCGGTGGACGCCGAAACCTTCCCCGCCATCGAACTGGCCAAGGCGGCGGGTGCGGCCGGCGGCTGCGTTCCGGCGGTGTTCAATGCGGCGAACGAGGAAGCGGTGGCCGCTTTCCTGGCCGGCGGCATCCCGTTCCGGGGGATCGTCGACACGGTGGCGGCCGTGGTGGGCGAGTCGTCGGGGTGGCAAGCCGACCCGACTACGGTGGAGGACGTGCTGGCCGCCGAGGATTGGGCCCGGAGCAGGGCTACCGAGCTGCTGGGCGGCCAGCTCGCTCGGGCCAGTAAGAGCCCCAAGTGAGGAGCCCCAGATGAGGAGCCCCGAATGAGGAGGAGCACAGCGTGACGTTCGTGCTGGGGGTAGTGCTGTTCGCCGTGGGCATCGGGGTTTCCATTGCCTTGCACGAGGCCGGCCATATGGGCACCGCAAAAGCGTTCGGCATGAAGGTTCGTCGCTACTTCATCGGTTTCGGTCCCACATTGTTCTCATTCCGGCGGGGTGAAACCGAGTACGGGCTCAAACTGATCCCGGCTGGTGGCTTCTGTGATATCGCGGGCATGACCGCGCTGGAGGAGCTGCCTGACCCGGACGACCGCAGGCGCGCGTTCATCCGGTTCCCTACCTGGCAGCGAGTGGTGGTGCTCTCCGCGGGTGCGGTGACCCATTTCATCCTGGGCGTAGTGCTGATTTACGCGATGGCGGTGTCCACCGGCCTACCCAACCTCAATCCGGCGCCGACGCCTGCGGTGGTGTCCGCGGTCAGCCCGTGTATTGCGATGCGGGTCGACGGTTCGTGCCCGCCGGGCTCACCGGCGCCGGCGCGCGATGCGGGGTTGCAGCCGGGGGATCGGGTGCTAGCGGTGGCCGGCACCCCGGTACATGATTTCGATGACCTGGTCACCGCCATCCACAGCCGTTCCGGCCCGACCGAGGTGCGGTTCGAGCGCGGGGGGCAGCAACGCACCGTGGTGATTGATGTCGCCCGGGTCCCGATATCGGCACTGGGCGGTAAGGGTGACGAGGTGGTCGGGGCGATCGGGGTGTCGCCACCCCGCCAGCCCGCCGTGACGCCGCGGTACGGCCCAGTGGAAGCGGTCGGCCAGACCGCCGCCTTCACCGGCACCATGTTCGCCAACACCTGGCAGGGCGTGAAGGAATTTCCGAAACGCGTGCCGGCATTGCTGGACCGGATCGAGGGGCAGGACCGGCCGGACACCCCGTTCAGCGTGGTCGGGGCCAGCGTGCTTGGTGGTGACGCCGCTGGTTACGGTGCGTGGTGGTTCTTCCTCTTCCTGCTGGTGGCGTTGAACCTGTTCCTCGGGATATTCAACCTGCTGCCATTGCTCCCGCTGGATGGCGGGCACATCGCCGTCAACGTCTACGAGGGCGTCCGTAACGCCATCCGGCGGGCCACTGGGCGCGCGAATGGGCCTCCGGTCGACTACACCCGGCTGATGCCGCTGACCTACGCGGTTGTGCTCGTCTTCATCGGGGTAAGCCTGTTAACGATCACCGCAGACATCGTCAACCCGATCCGCCTACATCGATAAGGCTTCACACGATGACTTCCATGATGATAGGTATGCCCGCCGTTCCACCGCCGGTGCTGGCCCCCCGCCGCAAGACCCGCCAGCTGCAAGTCGGAACCGTGGGGGTAGGTAGTGACCACCCGGTGTCGGTGCAGTCGATGACCACCACCTTGACCGCCGACGTCAACGCCACCCTGCAGCAGATCGCCGAGCTCACCGCAGCGGGCTGCGACATCGTGCGGGTAGCCGTGCCCAGTGCCGACGACGCCGAGGCGCTGCCGGCCATCGCCCGCAAGTCCCGCATCCCGGTGATCGCCGACATCCATTTCCAGCCCAAGTACGTGTTCGCCGCCATTGATGCGGGCTGCGCCGCGGTACGGGTGAATCCCGGCAATATCAAGAAATTCGACGACCGGGTCGCTGAGATCGCCAAGGCCGCCAAGGACGCTGGTATCCCGATCCGGATCGGCGTCAACGCCGGCTCGCTGGACCCCAAGATCCTGGCCAAATACGGCAAGGCGACCCCAGAGGCCCTCGTCGAATCCGCGCTGTGGGAGGCGAGCCTGTTCGCCGAGCACGATTTTCACGACATCAAGATTTCGGTGAAACATCATGATCCAGTGATCATGGTGCAGGCCTATCAGCAGCTCGCAGCGCAATGCGACTACCCCTTGCATCTCGGGGTCACCGAGGCCGGCCCCGCGTTCCAGGGCACCATCAAGTCAGCCACCGCATTCGGTGCGCTACTCAGCCAAGGCATCGGCGACACCATCCGGGTATCGCTGTCTGCGCCGCCAGTCGAGGAGGTCAAGGTCGGCTGCCAGATCCTGGAGTCGCTCAACCTGCGTACCCGCCGGCTGGAGATCGTTTCGTGCCCGTCCTGCGGCCGAGCGCAGGTGGATGTCTACAAGCTCGCCGACGAGGTGACCGCGGGCCTGGAGGGCATGGAGGTGCCCTTGCGGGTGGCAGTGATGGGCTGCGTGGTCAATGGGCCGGGAGAGGCCCGCGAAGCCGACCTGGGCGTCGCTTCCGGCAACGGCAAGGGCCAGATCTTCGTCCGCGGCAAGGTGATCAAAACCGTGCCTGAGGCACAGATCGTGGAGACTCTCATCGAGGAGGCCTTCCGGTTGACTCAGGACAGTTCGCGGGAGGGTTCCTGATCCGGCCGGACACTGTTCTGGCAGGCTAGGCGGGTGCTCAAGCACGCGAGCGCGCACCTGCTGGACGACCGCCATGCGCGCAGTGTCCGCGCGGTGCTCGCCACGGATCCGGTGATGTCCTGCATGGTGGCAGCGCGGATCGAAAACGGCGGCCTGGAGCCGTGGCGGCTGGGCGGGGAGCTTTGGGGCTTTACCGATGATCCGGGCCGCGGACGTGATGCGCCGTTGGCTGGATTGTGCTTTTCCGGGGCCAATCTGGTGCCGCTGTGCGGTGGACGTGCTGCGATCCGCGCTTTCGCTGATCGGGCGGCCCGAAGGGCCCGGTGCTGCTCGTCGATGGTGGGGCCGGCCGATCAGGTTCTCGCACTGTGGTCCGAACTCGGCGAATGCTGGGGGCCGGCTCGCGAGGAGCGGCCGGACCAGCCCCTGCTGGTGCTCGCCGAGCCTCCCCTGGTGCGGGCCGATCCGCTGGTGCGGCCGGTGCGTCCGGATGAGCTGGATCGGTACCTGCCGGCTGCCGTGGCGATGTTCACCGAGGAGGTCGGGATCGACCCACGGCTTCCCGACGGTGGCGCCGGGTACCGGGCGCGGGTGGCGGAATTGATCGCGGCCGGTAGAGCGTTTGCCCGATTCGAGGGCGGTGAGGTGGTGTTCAAGGCGGAGATCGGGGCGATGTCGTCCACCGTGGGTCAGATTCAGGGAGTCTGGGTGCATCCCGATCGGCGGGGGCAGGGATTGGCGGCGGCCGCGACCGCGGCTGTGGTGCTGCGACTGCAGCGGATGAGCCGCATCGCCAGCCTCTACGTCAACGCTTACAACCAGCCGGCCCGCGCCGCATACCGGAGAGTCGGTTTCACCCAGGTGGGCTGCTTCGCCACCGTGCTCTTTTAGGGCCGTCGCTGGAGTGAACCGACTAGGGGCATACTCGCGCCCGTGCGCCGACAACGTCCGGTAACCGCCTTGCTGGCGGCCCTGACGCTGACGCTGAGCTTGCTAGCAGCGTCGCTGGCCGGTTGCGGGCTCTTCGGGGCCGATCCGCATGATGCCGCAGCCGCCTTTCTGGCTGCCGTGGCCCGGGGCGACGCTGCCGGAGCTGGCCGGCTCACCACCGATCCGGCTGCCGCGACGGATGTGATCCGGCGGGTCCGCGACGAACTGAAACCCCAGAGCGTGCAGTTCACTCTGGGTGATACCCGTTCTGGCGACCACATCGCTTCGACCTCCTTCTCCGCGGTCTGGAACCTGGGTCGCAACCGGCAATGGCGGTACGCCGGCGGCTTCAATCTCGTCCCGGCGCAGACACCAGAGGGTTGGTCGGTGCGCTGGAGTCCCGCGGTGCTGCACCCCCGGCTGTCCGGGCAGCAGCGGCTGGCACTGCACGAGGTGCCCGTCGAGCCGCCCCAGGTCCTCGACCGGGCCGGGACGTCGCTGCTCACCTGGCAAACCGTGGTTACCGTCGCACTGGACCGCAGCAAAGCCCCGGATCTGCCCGCGGTAGCCGCCCCGTTGGCGGCCGCGCTGGGGCAATTCGATCCTTCGATCACCGAGCAATCGATCATCGCGGGCGCCAACGCGGCGCCGTTAGGGCAGCCCAGCGCGGTCGCCGTGCTCCGGGAGCGCGATTACCAAGCAGTGCGAGATCGCATCTACGACCTGCCTGGGGTGAGCTTTCCCACCCAGCGCCAACTGCTCGGACCCGACCGGGGTTTCGCCACCCAGCTGGTGCCCGGCATTCGCCGGGTGGTGGAACAGCAACTCGCCAACGCCGCCGGATGGCGCATCGTCACGGTCGACCCGGCCGGAGAAGAGGTCGAAACCCTCGCTTCTCAGCAGCCACATTCGCTGCCGCCGATGACCACCACGGTGGACCGCGCCGCGCAGAGCGCCGGAGAGCGTGCGGTCGACGCGGTGCCCAACCCCGCAATGATCGTGGTAATCCAACCGTCCAGCGGGGAGATCCTGGCCGTCGCGCAGAATGCGGCGGCCGATGCTCAAGGCCCGCTGGCGCTGACTGGGCGCTACCCACCCGGCTCCATTTTCAAGATCGTCACGGCGGTGGCGGCGCTGGAGGCCAAGCAGGTCACGGTGGATTCGCCGGTGGCCTGCCCGGCGACCACCATCGTCGGGGAGCGGGTAGTGCCCAATGATCACTTGTTCGACCTGGGCACGGTGCCGCTGCACACCGCGTTCGCGCACTCCTGCAACACCACGTTCGCGCAGCTGGCGGCACGCCTGGCCGCAGGTGCGTTGACCGACGCAGCGGACCAGATGGGCATCGGGATGGACTACGACGTCGCCGGCATCACCACCGTTACCGGTCAGGTCCCACCCTCGGAATCCATGGTGCGGCGCGCGGAGAACGGCTTCGGGCAGGGCCGGGTACTCGCCAGCCCGTTCGGTATGGCGCTGGTCGCCTCGACGGTGGCGGCTGGCGGCAAAGTCCCCATCCCGGTGCTGATCAGAGGGATACCAACCCACGTCGCGCTGGGACCGGTGGCCCCGATGCCGCGTGAGGTCGCCGACGCGCTGCGCGTGATGATGCGGGAGGCGGTCACCCAGGGCACCGCGCAGTCCCTGGCCGGGCTGGGCGAGGTTTACGGCAAGACCGGCACCGCGGAGGACAATCCCACTGATGCACACGGCTGGTTCGTCGGGTTCCGTGGCGATCTAGCGTTCGCGACCCTGGTGGTCGGCGCGGGTTCGTCCGGCCCAGCTCTTGATGTGTCCGGGCGGTTCCTGTCCGCACTGCCCACGCCGTGACTACTGGCAGCGAGCCTAGAGTGGAAGCCATGCCCGTGAGAACTCCGTTGCGCCCTGGATTGCAGACACCAAGGCGTCCGGTGCCGCCGGGGATCCGACGACCGGAGTACGTCGGCAAGCCTGCGCCCGCCCCATGCACCGAATCAAGTGTGCAGCCGCCTGAGGTGATCGAGGCAATGCGGGTGGCGAGCAAGATCGCTGCGCAGGCACTCGCCGAGGGCGGGCGGATGGTGGCTCCTGGGGTCACCACTGATGAGGTGGACCGGGTGGTGCACGAGTTCCTCGTCGACCACGGCGCGTATCCCTCGACGCTGGGCTACAAGGGTTTTCCCAAATCCTGCTGTATTTCGCTGAACGAGGTGATCTGCCACGGCATCCCGGACTCGACCGTGATCGAGGACGGCGACATCGTCAACATCGACGTCACCGCCTTCATCGGTGGCGTGCACGGCGACACCAACGCCACCTTCCTCGCTGGTGATGTCGCCGAGCAAGACCGGTTGCTGGTCGAGCGCACCCACGAGGCGATGCTGCGCGGGATCCGCGCGGTGCGCCCGGGCCGACAGCTCAACGTGATCGGGCGGGTTATCGAGGCGTACGCCAAACGCTTCGGCTATGGGGTGGTGCGCGACTTCACCGGCCACGGGATCGGTCACTGCTTCCACGGCAAGCTGGTCGTGCTGCACTACGACGAGCCCGCGGTGGAGACCGTGTTGGAGGAGGGCATGACCTTCACCATCGAGCCGATGATCACGCTGGGCACGATCGACTATGACGTGTGGCCCGACGGCTGGACGGTGACCACCAAGGACAAGCAGCGCACCGCCCAGTTCGAGCACACTGTGGTCGTCACGGCGGACGGGGCGGAGATCCTGACCCTGCCCTAGTCATGCGTGGCGCATTGCTCATTGCCGGCACCACCTCCGATGCGGGCAAAAGCGTGTTGGTGGCCGGAATCTGCCGGTGGCTGGCCCGGCGCGGGGTGTCGGTGGCGCCGTTCAAGGCGCAGAACATGTCCAACAACTCGGTGGTCACGCCCGACGGGGGCGAGATCGGCCGGGCCCAGGCGATGCAGGCGGCAGCCTGCGGTATCGAGCCCGGGGTGCGGTTGAACCCGGTCTTGCTCAAACCGGGCTCGGACCGGCGCGCCCAGGTGGTGGTGCTGGGGCGAGCCTGCGGCACGGTGTCGGCGTGGTCCTACCGGGACCGTAAGGCCCAGCTGCTCGACGTCGTGGTGCGCACGTTGGCGGCACTGCGGGCCGAGTACGACGTGGTGATCTGCGAGGGCGCCGGATCGCCCGCCGAAATCAACCTGCGGGTCACCGACATCGCCAACATGGGACTGGCCCGGGCCGCCGGGTTGCCGGTGGTGGTAGTGGGCGATATCGACCGTGGCGGGGTACTCGCGCACCTGTTCGGCACGGTGGCCTTGCTGTCACCGGCTGACCAGGCGCTGGTATCTGGATTCGTGATCAACAAGTTCCGCGGCGATCCGGATCTGCTCGCGCCCGGGCTGGCGCAGTTGCAGGCGTTGACCGGCCGGCCCAGCTACGGCGTGTTGCCGTTTTCCAATGATCTGTGGCTCGATGCTGAGGACTCGCTGGCCTACCCGGCCGATGGCGCGATCGGCCGGCCGGCTCCGCCGTGGGGTGCGCAGTGGCTGCGGGTGGCCACTGTGCGGTTACCGCGGATCTCCAACGGCACCGACGTCGAGGCGCTGGCCTGCGAGCCGGGAGTGGCGGTGCGGTACGTCACCGAGCCCTCCCGGTTGGCCGACGCCGACCTGGTGGTGTTGCCCGGATCCAAGTCCACCGTGGCGGATCTGTCCTGGTTACGGCGGACCGGGTTGGCCGCGGCCGTGACGGCCCATGCCCGGGCGGGACGGCCGGTGCTGGGCATCTGCGGTGGCTACCAGATGTTGGGGCGCGTGATCATCGATGACGTCGAGTGTTGTACTGGGCCGGTGGCCGGTCTGGGCTTGCTGGACCTCGAGATCGTCTTCGACCCTGTGAAGCACCTCGGCCGCGCGTTGGGTACTGCATTCGGTGCGCCGGTGAGCGGCTACGAGATCCATCACGGCCGGGTGGTGCATCGCGGTGAGCCGGCCTTGATCTCCGGCCCCGAGGAGGGCTCCGACGGTGGCCACGTGCTGGGGACCCACTGGCACGGATTGCTGGAAAACGACGCCTTCCGCCGCACCCTGCTGCACCGGGCCGCCCAGCTTGCCGGCCGGCCCGGCTTCCGGCCTGCGCCCGGCACCGATTTCGCTGCGGTGCGCGCTGCCCAGCTGGACCTGCTCGGCGACCTGGTTTCGGCACACTTGGACACCACTGCCTTAGCCGATCTGATCAACCACGGCCCCCCGCCCGGACTGCCGTTCCTCCCACCGGGCGCCGCCGAGCTCTAACTAGTGGGAGTGCAACGCCAATGGCGGTATCCGTGTTCAGCGTGCGGGCGCGCGGTTCCACAGTTGGTCGGGAGCTGCGCGGCGGGTTGGTCACCTTCGTCACGATGTCGTACATCGTGGTGCTCAACCCGTTGATCTTGGGCAGCTTCGATGCCAGCGGACCGGCAGCCAAGCGGGACGTGCTGGGCGCGGTGCTGCCGGTGGCACAGGTGGCTGCGGTCACCGCGCTGGTCGCCGGGGTGATGACGCTGCTGTTCGGGTTGATCGCCGACTACCCGTTCGCGATCGCCACCGGGCTGGGCATCAACACTCTGGTCGCGGTCACGATCGCGCCGCAGGTCAGCTGGCCGGAGGCGATGGGCCTGGTGGTGGTCGATGGGCTGATCATCATGCTGCTGGCGGCCACTGGTTTCCGCACGGCGGTGTTCAATGCGGTGCCGGCCGAGCTGAAGGCCGCCATCGCGGTCGGCATCGGGTTGTTCATCAGCTTCATCGGGTTGGTCGACGCCGGGTTCGTGCGCCGGATCCCGGACGCGGCGCACACCACGGTCCCCGTCACTCTAGGCATCGGTGGCTCGATCGCATCCTGGCCGACGGTGGTGTTTGTCGTCGGGCTGGTGCTCATCGGGGTGCTGGTGGCGCGCCGGGTCCGCGCGGCGATCCTCATCGGCGTGCTGGCTAGTACCTGGCTCGCGATCGTCATCGAGGCTCTCGCCAAGGTGGGACCGTCCAACGGCACCAACCCCAAGGGATGGAGCCTCGGTTACCCGGCGCTGCCCAGGCGAGTGGTCGGCCTGCCGGACCTGTCCCTGATCGGTGATGTTTCCTTGGGTGCGTTCGCCCGCCTGCCGGTGCTCACCGTCAGCCTGCTGGTGTTCACCCTTGTGCTAGCCAACTTCTTCGACGCGATGGGCACCATGACCGGGCTCGGTCAGCAGGCCGGACTGCTGCGCCCGGACGGCCAGCTGCCCCGAGTAGGGCGGGCGCTGCTGGTCGAGGGTTTCGGCGCGGTGGTCGGCGGGGCGGCGTCCAGCTCGTCGAACACCGTCTATGTCGAATCCGCATCCGGGATCGCGGAAGGCGCCCGGACAGGATTGGCCAACGTGGTCACCGGGTTGCTGTTCCTGGCCGCAATGTTCTTCACCCCGCTGTATGAGGTGGTGCCGATCGAGGCGGCCGCACCGGCGCTCGTGGTGGTCGGCGCGTTGATGATGCGCCAGATCCGGGACATCGACTTCACCGACTTCGCCATCGCACTACCGGCGTTTCTGACCATCGTGGTGATGCCGTTCACCTACTCAATCGCCAACGGAATCGGCGCCGGTTTCATCAGCTATGTGCTGCTGCGGACCGCGACTGGCCGGGCCAGACAGGTGCACCCGCTGATGTGGGTGGTGGCAGTGGCGTTCCTCGGATATTTCGCGGTCGGCCCTATCCAGTCGCTGTTCAGCTAGGTGCGGTGTCCGCCCTGGTAAACCCGGATCACCGAAGACGCTATGCCGACTTGGTCTAGTCTGGTCTGGTGCACTGAGGCGGTGGCGAAGCAGGTCAACGTCTACGAAGCCAAGACGCAGCTCTCCAGGTTGCTGGAGCAGGTGGAGGCCGGGGAAGAGATCGTCATCGCACGCCATGGCAGACCGGTGGCGCGGCTCGTTCCTCTCCAGCGGGCCCCTGTGCACCGAGTACCCGGCGGCTGGAAGGGCAAGGTCTGGATGTCGCCTGACTTCGAAGAACCGGACCTGGAGCTCGAGGACTCGTTCTACAGCGATCCGATCTTCACCGATGAGAGCGATCATCTGTGAGCGTGGGGCGCGACACGAACGTACTGATGTCACCGCCGACCAAGCGTTCGCCGCCTACGACGTTCCCGTCATGCCCACTGATATTTAGTCGCGCAGCGCAGGCGCATCATGACGCCGGCCAGCCCAGCTATCCGGGGCCGCAGAAATCCGCACCCGCGATCTCGCGAACGTCATGGCCATCGCGATCACCGGGGATTACGAGGGCGTGCTTTCGGCCGGAATCGGAATGCGCAAGCAGACCTGGATCAAGGCATCCACGCTGAGCAGCCCGACGCGGGTGGTGATCGATGTCGGCCGGTGAGGCTAGCCTCACGGGCGTGCGGATCCTGCTGCTGTCCACCGCGGACACCGACCTGCTCGCCGCCCGGTCCTGCGACGCCGATTACCGGCTCGCCAACCCGGCCCGGCTCGAGCCCACCGACCTGGCCGGGCTGCTCGACGGGGTGGATGTGGTGCTGCTGCGGTTGCTCGGCGGCCGGCGGACGTGGGAATCCGGGCTCGACGCGCTGCGGCGCACCGGGGTGCCGATGGTATGCCTGGGCGGCGAGGCCACGCCCGATGCGGAGTTGATGGCGGCCTCCACGGTCCCGGCAGGGGTGGTCGCCGAGGCGCTGCGCTACCTGGTCGCCGGTGGTCCGGCCAACCTGGCGCAGCTGGCGCGTTTCCTGTCCGACACCGTGCTGCTCACCGGGGAGGGCTTCGAGCCGCCGGCACCTACGCCGGACTTCGGTGTGCACGACACGCGGGAGCCCGACCCGTCGCGCCCCACCGTCGGCATCGTGTTCTACCGGGCGCATGCGCTGGCCGGGAACACCAGCTTCGTGGATGTCCTGGCCGACGCCGTGCGCGCGGCTGGAGCGAACGCGCTGCCGGTGTTCTGTGGATCGTTGCGTGGGTTGGGGGACACCCAATCCAGCGGGTTGCGGGCGCTGCTGGGCCGCTGCGACGCGGTGGTGACCACGGTGCTGGCTGCGGGTGGCAGCGCCGGGGCCGATGACTGGGATGCCGGCGCGCTGACCGCGCTGGACGTGCCGGTCGTGCAGGGCCTGTGCCTGACCTCGTCGCGGGCGGCCTGGCAGGCCAGCGATGCGGCGCTATCGCCGCTGGATGCTGCCATGCAGGTAGCGATCCCAGAGTTCGACGGCCGGCTGGTGTCAGTACCGTTCTCGTTCAAGGAGCCTGGGCCGGAGGGGATCCCGGTCTACGTCGCCGACCCCGAGCGGGCCGCCCGGGTGGCCGGCACCGCAGTCGCGCTGGCTCGGCTGCGGCAAGTCCCGGCGGCGGGCAAGCGGCTGGCCATCGTGCTGTCCGCCTACCCGACCAAGCACGCCCGGATCGGCAACGCGGTGGGGCTGGACACCCCGGCGTCGGCGGTGGTGCTGCTACGGGCGCTGGCCGAGGCCGGCTACGACCTCGGTGGGCTCGATGTCGAAGCGCTCGACGGTGACAACCTGATCCACCAGCTGATCGCCGCCGGCGGCCACGACGTCGAGTGGCTCACCGAGGAGCAGATGGCCGGCGCCGCCATCCGCGTGCCCACCGCGCAGTACGCCGGGTGGTTTGCCGAGCTGCCGGCCCCGCTGCGGGAATCGGTGGTGCACGCCTGGGGCCCACCGCCCGGGCAGCTCTACGTTTTCGGGGACGCGATCTACGTCGGCTCGCTGCGGTTCGGCAACGTGGTGCTGCTGATCCAGCCGCCGCGCGGATTCGGCGAGAATCCGGTGGCGATCTACCACGATCCCGAGCTTCCACCCTCGCACCAGTACCTGGCCGCCTACCGCTGGTTGGAGCGCTCGTTTCGCGCGCACGCGGTGGTACACCTGGGCAAGCACGGCAACCTCGAGTGGCTGCCCGGCAAGGGACTGGGCCTGGCTGCGGCCGATGCCCCGGACGCGGTGCTAGGCGACTTGCCGCTGGTGTACCCGTTCATCGTCAACGACCCCGGGGAAGGCACCCAGGCCAAGCGCCGGGCGCATGCCACCATCGTCGATCATCTGATCCCGCCGATGGCCCGCGCCGACAGCTACGGTGATCTGGCTCGCCTGGAGCAGCTGCTCGACGAGTACGCCACCATGGCGGCACTGGACCCGGACAAGCTGCCCACCGTGCGCGGGCAGATCTGGACGCTGATCCAGAGCGCTCAGCTGCACCACGATCTGGGTCACCTCGACGCTGCCGCGCCGGAGGAAGCCGACTTCGACGAGTTCGTGCTGCATCTCGATGGCTACCTGTGCGAGATCAAGGATGTGCAGATCCGCGACGGGCTGCACGTGCTGGGACGCCCGCCCGAGGGTGCCGAACTGATCAACGACGTGCTCGCGGTGCTACGCGCCCGCCAGGTGTTCGCCTCCGGGGCGGCGCTACCCGGCCTGCGCGCGGCCATCGCCGGCTACCTCGGCCTGGATGAGCAGGGGCCGCTGGCCGAGGTCGACCGGTTGGAATCCCTGGCGCGCGCGGTCGTTGAGGGCACCCAGGCGGCCGGCTGGGACGCGCTGAAGGTGCCCACCGTGGTTGCCGACATCCTCGGCGACCCGGACGCCGCAGTGGTGTCGGTGTTGCGCTTCGGCTGTACCGAGCTGGTCCCCCGGCTGGCCGGCACTCCCGCGGAGCTCACCAATGTGCTGCGCGCGCTGGAGGGCCGGTTCATCGAACCCGGCCCGTCTGGTTCACCGACCCGTGGACTGATCTCGGTGTTGCCGACCGGGCGCAACTTCTACTCCGTGGATCCCAAGTCGATCCCGACCCGCAACGCCTACGACGTCGGTGTTGCGCTAGCGGACTCGTTACTCGAACGGCACCTTGCCGACACCGGCACCTGGCCCGACTCGGTAGGTCTGACCGTCTGGGGCACGTCGGCGATGCGCACCCAAGGTGACGACATCGGCGAGTTACTGGCCCTGCTCGGGGTCCGTCCCGTATGGGACGACGCCTCCCGCCGCGTCACCGGCATCGAAGTGGTGGCGTTACCGGAGCTTGGCCGGCCACGCATCGATGTGGTGGTGCGGATCTCCGGGTTCTTCCGGGACGCCTTCCCGCACGTGGTCGCGTTGATTGACGATGCTATTGCCGCCATCGCGGTACTCGAAGAGCCAGCGGCGCAGAATTTCGTGGCTGCCCATTACCGGGCCGATCTCGCCGCACACGGCGACGACCGGCGCGCCCGGACGCGAATTTTCGGTTCCAAGCCCGGCGCTTACGGCGCTGGGCTGCTGCCGCTGATCGACAGCCGGCAGTGGCGCACCGATGCCGACCTCGCCGAGGTCTACGCCACCTGGGGCGGTTACGCCTATGGGCGAGGGCTCGACGGCGCGCCCGCGCGCCACGACATGGAACACGCCTTCCGGCGCGTCACCGTGGCCGCGAAAAACGTCGACACCCGGGAGCACGACATCGCCGATTCCGATGACTACTTCCAGTACCACGGCGGGATGGTGGCCATGGTGCGGTCCCTGACTGGACACAGTCCGGGCGCCTATATCGGTGACTCCGCAGTGCCCCATGCGGTCAAGACCCGTTCACTGGCCGAGGAGACCCGTCGCGTCTTCCGGTCCCGGGTCGTCAACCCGCGCTGGATCACCGCCATGCAGCGGCATGGCTACAAGGGCGCTTTCGAACTGGCCGCCACGGTGGACTACCTGTTCGGTTTCGATGCCACGGCGGGCGTGGTGGAGGACTGGATGTACCACCAACTCGCGGAGTCGTACATCTTCGACACCGGCGTGCAGCAGTTCCTTCGGCGGTCCAACCCCTGGGCGCTGCGCGGGATGACTGAGCGGTTGCTCGAGGCCGCTGAGCGGGGTTTGTGGGCCCAGCCGGACCCGGCGGATCTCGACGCGCTGCGGGCCGTCTACCTGGATCTGGAGGGAGATCTGGAGGGCCCGTGACAGCCGGTCAGTGCGGCGTCATTGCCATGTCAGTGCCCGTCCGTGCTGAAGTGCGCGAAGTTCACCGGCCCCGGCCAGCGCCCACCCCATTTCCACCCCGCTGCGTCAAATGCGCGCACCACCGGGCCGCCGTCCAGAATCATGCCCGAGCGCACCCGGTCGCGACTGAGGTAGGAGGAGGCCAGCTCGGGCACCACCAGGTCGCCACCGACGTACGGGTTGTGGAACGGGTTGATGTTGACGGCTAGCCCGAAGGCCTGTGCCGGCCACTGGGTCTGGCCTCGCTTCGGATGGCAGATGAATCCGTCGGTG
>DASQVU010000146.1:0-7768 GCA_035640615.1 Pseudonocardiaceae bacterium | reverse complement strand
GTCCGCGACGGTGATTTCCCGCACGGCTTCCTCCACGGAGGCCCCGCGCGCGGCCAGCGCCCGGATCTGGTCGTTGTAGTCTTCGGCGTGCTCCAGCGCATGAGCGAAGATCGTTGGGTTGCTGGTCACCCCGACCACATGTCGATGCGTGATCAGGTCGACCAGGTTGCCTGAGGTGATCCGCTGCCGGGACAGGTCGTCCAGCCAGATCGACACACCCGCCTCAGTTAGCGCTTGCAGGGCATCGGTTTTGCTCACAGGGTTCCTCCCGCAGCGGGGCTATTGATCCATACGCTTTACACGTTCCAGGCTACGACGCGCCGCGCCGGCGACCGCTTCGGCAGTAAATCCGAATTCCCGGAACAGGGTCTGCCAGTCGGCAGACGCGCCGAAATGTTCGAGCGAGACTATTTCGCCATGATCGCCGACGAAGCGGTACCAGGGCATCGCAATGCCGGCTTCAATGGCCACCCGGGCCTTCACCGTTGGTGGTAGTACCCGGTCGCGGTAGCCCTGCTCCTGCTCGTCGAACCATTCCACGCACGGCATGGACACCACCCGGGTTCCGATGCCCTCGGCTGCCAACATCTGCTGAGCGGCGACGGCCAGCTGCACCTCCGAGCCGGTGGCTATCATTAGCACATCGGGCCACCCGCCACCGACCTCAGTGGCGGTGTCGGAGAGCACATAACCGCCGCGCGCGACGCCGTGGGCATCGGTGCCTTCCAGCACCGGCACGTTTTGCCGGGTCAAGCACAGTCCGGTGGGTCGGGTGCCCTTTTCTAGTAGCGCCTTCCACGCTGCGGCGGTCTCGTTGGCATCCGCCGGGCGTACCACATCCAACCCGGGGATGGCCCGCAGTGCGGCCAGGTGCTCAACCGGCTGATGGGTGGGGCCGTCTTCGCCCAGGCCGATGGAGTCGTGAGTCCACACATACGTGGTCGGTGTTTTCATCAACGCGGCCAGCCGCACCGCGGGGCGCATGTAGTCGCTGAAGATGAGGAATGTGCCGCCGTAGGGCCGGGTCGGCCCGTGCAGTGCGATCCCGTTGAGGATCGCGCCCATGGCATGCTCGCGGACCCCGAAGTGCACGGTGCGCCCGTACGGGTGGGCGGTCCACATCTTCGTGGAGGTCTCCTCGGGGCCGAACGAGTCAGCACCCTTGATGGTGGTGTTGTTGCTTCCACCTAGATCGGCAGAGCCGCCCCATAACTCCGGGAGCTCCTCCCCGATCGCGGAGAGCACTTCGCCGGATGCCTTGCGGGTGGCAATACCTTTCTTGTCCGGCTGCCAGGTCGGCAACTTCTCGGCCCAGCCTGCCGGTAGCTCCCGGCGGATCAGACGATCGAACAGTGCCGCCCTGGACGGGTTGGCTTGGCGCCAGCTGTCAAAGGCTTCTTGCCATTTCGCGTGCGCGGCCTGGCCGCGGGCAATCACCTGCCGGGTGTGTTCCAGGATCCCTGGCTCGACAACGAATGAGCGTTGCGGGTCGAAGCCGAGGATTTCCTTCACCGCGGCCACCTCGTCATCGCCCAGCGCGGAGCCGTGCGCGTCCCCGGTGTTCATCTTGTTCGGCGCCGGGTACCCGATCACGGTGCGCAGCACGATCAGCGACGGGCGGCTGGTCTCGGCCTTGGCTGCGTTGATCGCTTCAAGGATGGCGACCACGTCTTCCCCGCCGTGGACGGTCTGCACATGCCAGCCGTATGCCTCGTAGCGGGCGCCGGTGTTCTCCGACAGCGCGATCTTGGTGTCGTCCTCGATGGAGATCTCGTTGGCATCGTAGATCACCACGAGATTGCCGAGCTGCTGGGTGCCGGCCAGCGAGCATGCTTCGGACGTGACACCTTCCTGGATGTCGCCGTCGGAGGCGATGGCGTAGATGAAGTGATCGAACGGGCTCTCGCCCTGCGGGGCATCGGGATCGAACAGGCCACGCTCCCGGCGGGCCGCCATGGCCATCCCGACCGCGGCGCCCAGACCCTGACCCAACGGGCCGGTGGTGATCTCCACACCAACGGTGTGCCCGTACTCTGGGTGACCCGGGGTCTTAGAGCCCCAGGTCCGCAGCTGTTCGATATCTTCCAGCTCCAGCCCGTAACCGGACAGGAACAGCTGCAGGTACAGCGTCAGGCTGGAGTGGCCGGCGGACAGCACGAACCGGTCCCGTCCGGTCCACGCCGGATCGGTGGGATCATGCCGCATTACCCGCTGGAACAGCGTGTACGCCAGCGGGGCGAGGCTCATTGCAGTGCCAGGATGGCCGTTGCCGACCCGCTGCACGGCGTCCGCGGCAAGCACCCGGATGGTGTCCACCGCACGGGTGTCCATATCGGTCCAGTCGTCGGGAACGCGGGGGGTGGTGAGCTGGGTCAGATCGTCGGTGACGGACACGCTCGTGCTCCTGACTGTGCTCGTTGTGGCGCCGCGAGGCTGCTGTGCTCCGGCTTGATCTGTGGCTTATTTTTGGGGCTGATCCCTGGTCCTCACCCACCCTAGCGAGAGGGGACCGGCTGTGATCTCCCCCGGCAGAGCGGCCCCGGGGGTGAACGTGCATGCGACCAGTTACCATCTTGCATACGGGAGTACCCGCCGGAGGGGCGTCCATGCCTGCGCGACCGGATCCGGCGGTTGGGAGGAGCTAGCGTGAGTGCAGCGTTCCAGGTTCGGGAACGCGGTGAGTAGTACCGTTACGGCTCCGAGTGCATCGCGTCTTCGCCGGCGCGCGGGTGTGTTACGCGGTTACCTGGCTTTGACCAAACCGCGAGTGATCGAGCTGCTGCTGGTCACCACCATCCCGGCGATGTTGCTCGCTGCCCGCGGAGTGCCGTCGCTGTGGTTGATCCTGGCCACCCTCTTTGGCGGCAGCATGGCGGCCGGTAGCGCCAATGCGCTGAACTGCGTGCTTGATGCCGACATCGACGCGCAGATGAAGCGGACTCGGAGCCGGCCGCTGGTTACTCACGAGGTGCCCGTCCGTCATGCCTTGATCTTCGGCATCGGGCTGGGGGTGGCCGCGTTCGGCTGGTTGTGGGCCACCACGAACCTGCTGTCCGCGGTGCTGGCCGTAGCGACGATCCTGTTTTACGTTTTCGGCTATACCCTGCTGCTCAAACGCCGGACCGCGCAGAACATCATCTGGGGCGGCGCCGCGGGGTGCATGCCGGTGGTGATCGGCTGGTCCGCGGTCACCGGCACGGTGGGCTGGCCGGCGCTGGTGATGTTCGGCGTGGTCTTCTTCTGGACGCCGCCGCACACCTGGGCGCTGGCCATGAAGTTCCGCGAGGACTACCAGCGGGTGGGGGTGCCGATGCTGCCCGCAGTGGCCTCCCCGCTGTCCGTGGCGCGCCGGATCGTGCTGTTCAGCTGGCTGATGGTGGCCTGGAGCCTGCTGCTGGTGCCGGCGACCAGCTGGGTGTACGCGGCGGTGGCGGTGCTCGCCGGTGGTTGGTTCGTGACAATGGCCCACCGGCTGCATGCCGCCGTGCGGCGTGGTCTGGCGGTCAACCCGATGCGCCTGTTCCACCTGTCCAACACCTACCTGGCGCTGCTGTTCGTCGCCATCGCCGTCGACTCCGTCCTCGCCTGGCCCCCTTTCCTGCGCTGACCCCCCTTTCCGACATGAGACATATCGGGGTCAGCGACCCCTCTGAAAGCCCGATATGTCTCCATGTCGGGGTGGTCAGAGGTGAGTCGCTTGCGCGCGAGTGGCGGCGCGGGCACGGGCTTTGGCGGCTTCGGTCTCGCGATCTTTCGGTGGCGCCGTGGTCACCAGCTCGTTCAGCAGGCGCATCGAGGCGTCGGCGACCGCATCGACTGCTCGTTGAAACGCCTCCGCGTTCGCGCGAGAGGGTTTGGTGCACCCACTGATCTTGCGCACATACTGCAGTGCCGCGCCATACACCTCGTCGTGCGTCGCCGGTGGGTCGAAGTTATGCAGCGGGCGGATATTGCGGCACATGCCGGAATCCTATGGCGAAAACTTCATTCGAATCGCGTTCGTGAACTCGACGCTAGCGACTCCAAGGCAATCCGAAGGTCGTTCGTCGAGTTCACGGCAGCCGGTCGGTCTCGCGCGCCTACAGCTCCAGATGCGCAGGTAGGCCGAAGGCGGGGAACAGGGCGGTGTCGAGGAAGTTGTGATGCCCGACGATCCGGTCGCCGGAGATCTCGATGACCTGCAGCGCCCACGGTTGGTAACCGCCGTGGCCGTCCGGGCGGTAGGAGCCGAAGGCAGCGCAGCCATTCGCCGCCGTCGGCACCAGGCGGGAACCGCGGCACCCGCGGCCCTCGCCAAGGAACCACCGGCCCATCTCAACCGGCCCGCGTAGCCACAAGTCATACGGCGGCATCGACATGACCGCGTCCTCGTGCAGCAGCGATATTAGGGAGGTGATGTCGTATCGCTCGAAGGCGTCCACGTAGCGAGCCAGCAGCGCGCGCTGCTCGGCGCCCACCGTAGGCGAGAACGTGGCGTCCCGCGCTGCGAGGGTGGCGCGGGCTCGCTGCAGCGCGCTGTTCACCGACGCCACGCTGGTCTCGAGCAGTTCAGCCACCTCGGTGGCCTGCCAGCGCAGCACCTCGCGCAAGATCAGCACCGCGCGCTGGCGGGGCGGAAGGTGTTGCAGGGCAGTGATAAAGGCGAGTCGGACGCTCTCTTTCGACACCGCCAACTCGGCCGGGTCGCCATCGCCGGGCAGGATGCGGGCATCGGGCACGGGCTGCAGCCACGCGTGCTCGGGCAGCGTCGCGCCGGTGAACGAATCCGCCGTCGAGGACGGTCCCAGATCCATCGGCAGCGCTCGGCGCTGGCGCCCGCGCAGCAGGTCCAGGCACACGTTGGTGGCGATGCGATACAGCCACGACCGCATCGCAGACCGGCCCTGGAAGCCATCGAGCCCCCGCCAGGCCCGCACCATCGTCTCCTGCACCGCGTCTTCGGCTTCAAAGAAAGAGCCGAGCATCCGGTAGCAGTAGCCGGTAAGTTCCCGGCGGTGCTGCTCCAAGTCCTCCGAGGACAGATCAACGGTATGGGGTTGGACGGGCACGGCAACCCATGCTACGCGGGCGTTTTGCCGGGAGGAGATGAGTTCCTGCCGTGCCGGTCGTCATACCGGTCAGTAGCAGCGCCAAGCTGATCGAGAAGGAGACCAGATGAGCCGGGTACGGGTACTCGTGGGAACTCGCAAGGGCGCGTTCGTGCTGACGGCAGACGGAAACCGCCAGCAGTGGCACGTCAGCGGCCCGCACTTCGGCGGTTGGGAGATCTACCACGTGGCGGGATCGCCCGCGGAGCCGGATCGGCTGTATGCATCGCAGTCGAATGGCTGGTTCGGGCAACTGATCCAGCGCTCCGACGACGGCGGCGCGAGCTGGCAGCCGGTGGGTAACGAGTTCGCCTACGACGGCGTAGCCGGCACTCACCAGTGGTACGACGGCACGCCGCATCCCTGGGAGTTCGCCCGCGTGTGGCACCTCGAACCGTCGCTGACCGACCCGGACATGGTGTACGCGGGGGCCGAAGACGCCGCGCTGTTCCGCTCCGTCGACGGTGGGCAGACCTGGCAGGAACTTCCCGGCCTGCGTGACCACGACTCCGGATCCTCCTGGCAGCCGGGAGCCGGTGGCATGTGCCTGCACACCATCGTCCAGCACCCAACCGATGCCGGGCGCATCTTCGTCGCCATCTCGGCCGCCGGTGTGTTCCGCACCGATGACGCTGGCAAGACCTGGCGCCCGACCAACCGGGGTCTGCACTCAGCACAGATCCCGAACCCGACCGCCGAGGTCGGGCACTGCGTGCACCGCCTGGCGATGCACCCGTCCCGCCCGGACGTGCTGTTCATGCAGAAACACTGGGATGTCATGCGCACCGACGACGCCGGCGAGTCGTGGCAGGAGATCAGCGGTGACCTGCCGACCGACTTCGGGTTCGTCATCGATGTGCACGCGCACGAGCCGGACACCATTTACGTCATCCCGATCAAAAACGACTCGGAGCATTACCCGCCGGAGGGCAAGTTGCGCGTCTACCGCAGCCGCACCGGCGGTCACGAGTGGGAGGCGCTCACCAGCGGGCTGCCGCAGCGGGACTGCTTCGTCAACGTCTTACGTGATGCGATGGCTGTCGACTCGCTCGATCCGTGCGGCGTGTACTTCGGGACCACCGGTGGGCAGGTGTACACCTCGGCTGACGCCGGTAACACCTGGGCACCGATCGTCCGTGACCTGCCGGCCGTGCTCTCGGTCGAAGTTCAGACGCTGCCATGATCCGCGTCGTGCTCCCCGCACACCTGCGCACGCTGGCGCACGTCGAGGGTGAGGTCGTCCTACCCATTGCGGGTCCGGTCACGCAGCGCTCAGTCCTCGACGCGCTGGAAGCCAGGTATCCGATGCTGCGCGGAACGATCCGCGACCACGCCACCCACCAGCGCCGAGCATTCGTGCGGTTCTTCGCCTGCGAACAGGACCTGTCCCACGAGTCGCCGGATACCCCGCTGCCGCACGCGGTCGCGCTCGGAACTGAGCCCTACCTCGTCGTGGGAGCCATGGCGGGTGGTTAGCACACCCAGCCCGAACCGGGGCCGCCGGGGACGGTTAACACCGGCGAGCAGCACTCCCTCGGAAGGTGCGGTGGCCGTGCTGGCAACCGTTCCGGCCTGGTGGGCGCGCCGCGCAGCCGAGACCGGACTCGACGGTGCCTGCCTCGACGTCGAACAGGCTGTCGCCGCCAGACCGCCCGCCGACCTGGCGCTGCATCCGGCGCAGCCCTGGAGGGATCTGCTCGACGCGACACCCGAGCAGCTTGGTGACGCGTACGTGACCGCACTCGACCCGGCCGTGCGCGCTCACACCGGCCGCCATTACACCCCGCCGGCGCTGGCCACCGCGCTGTGGGAGCAGGCCCAGGCCAGCGCCGGCGGCCGGATCGACGGCCTGGTGTTCGACCCGGCCTGCGGAGCGGGCGCGCTGCTGTTACCGCCGCTAAGACGTTGGCTCAGCGGCTGCACTCAGTGGGAGGCGGTGCACACCGCAGTTGGTGGTTGCGATCTCGACGAAGCGGCGGTGTGGTTGGGAAACGTCGCACTGGCCTCGGTGCTGCTGCCCTGGTGGGCGCAGCTGCCCGCAGCCCAGCGGCGCCCGCTGCCGGCGCTGCTGCGCGTCGGCGACGGCTTGGCGCTACGTGAAGCGCCCGCCGCTGCCGTGCTGATGAACCCCCCATACGGCCGGATCCGTCTTGACGATCACGAGCGGATGCGCTGGTCGCATGCCGTGTACGGGCACGCGAACCGGTACGCGTTGTTCCTGGCCGCCGCAGCTGCCCAGCTCCGGCCGGGTGGAGTGCTTGCGGCGCTGGTGCCCGCAGGGTGGCTGGGTGGTGCCTACTTCCAGCGGCTGCGCGCCCACCTCGCGGCTGAGGCTCCGCTGGATCGGGTCAGCTACGTGCGGGAGCGCACCGATGTCTTCTCCACCGGGGTGCTCCAGGAGACCGTGCTGGCCAGCTTCGTGCGCGGCGCTGCGCCGAGGGAGATTCGCTGTGCCACCGTGGCCGGGAACGGACAACTCACCCGGGCGGGCATCGGTTCGGCATGTCCACCGGCGCGGCCGGATCTGCCCTGGCCACTGCCGCGGGAGGCCTCCGACGTGCCGCTGGTGCGCCGCGCTGCGCTCCTGCCTGCCCGGCTACCCGACTACGGCTGGAAGGTGAGCACCGGACCGCTGGTGTGGAACCGCGCCAGGGACCGCATCTCAGCTCATCGGCGGGCCG
>DASQVU010000145.1:0-2434 GCA_035640615.1 Pseudonocardiaceae bacterium | reverse complement strand
ATCCAGCTGGATTTCTTCTTCATGGGTGGCTGACTGCGCACCTACACACGAAGGCGCTGACGATGCGACAATCCCACTTCAGCGACCGGACGGGCTGGCCGCTGAGGTGGGAAGAACCTCCAGTGAACGCAGGCGGCATCGAGCAGGAGACCTTCCACCTACCAGCCGGCACTGTGACATTCATGCTGATCGACGTCGAGCGCTGGACGCGTGTGCTCGACGAACTGCTCGACGAGGTGATATCGCGGCACGCTGGGGTGCGGTGGCAGCAGCAGGACGGCGCAGCCAGCGCCGTGGCGGCGTTCACCCGCGCCTCGGATGCCTTAGCTGCCGCGCTAGACATCCAGCGCGCCGTCGATCAGTCGACACTGCGCATCGCTCTGCACACCGCGGAGGCGCAGCGGCGCGACGGGGAAAGCTACTTCGGCCAGGCGATTAACCGCTGTGCCCGGCTGTGTGCGGTAGCGCACGGCGGCCAGGTCGTGCTGTCCCGGACGACCCGGGACCTGGTCCTCGACCGGCTGCCCGACCGCGCCGAACTCGCTGACCTCGGAGTTCATCGGTTGCGCGACTTCGGGCGGCCGGAGCACGTCTTCGGGCTGGTGCACCCCGAGCTGCCGGCGGGGTTTCCGCCGCTGCGCTCGCTGGACACAATGCCCAACAACCTGCCCGGGGAGCTGACCAGTTTCGTCGGGCGACGCAGCGAGCTGGCCCAGATCGGCAATTTGCTCGAGCGGGCTCGACTGCTCACGCTCACCGGTGCCGGCGGCTGCGGCAAGACCCGTCTCGCGCTGCAGGTAGCGGCGGACGCGATGGACCGGCACCCCGACGGCGTGTGGTGGGTTGAGCTGGCCCGGCTTGAAGGCTCAGCGCTGCTGGCGGCTGCGGTCATCACCGCGACAGGTTCCAGCGAGGTGCCGGGTCGGCCCTTGCTGGACACGCTTTTGGAGCGCCTGCGGAGGCGCCGCACCCTGGTCGTCCTGGATAACTGCGAGCACCTGCTGGCTGAGTGCGCCGAGCTGGCGGATGTGCTGCTGCGGGCGTGCCCGTCGCTGACTATCCTCGCCACCAGCCGCGCGCCGTTGCGCGTGCCCGGGGAGATCACCTGGCGGGTGCCGTCGATGGCGCTGCCCGCTGAGCCCTATGGTGAGCCGATCACGGTGCTGCGCCAGTGCGATGCGGTGGCGCTGTTCATCGACCGCGCCCTACAGGTGCGCCCCGAGTTCGAGATCAACGCGGCTAACGCTCCTATCATCGCCCAGATCTGCCACGACCTCGACGGCATCCCGTTAGCTATCGAGCTGGCCGCAGCCCGGGTGCGGATGCTTACCCCGGAGCAGATCTCCCGTGCCCTGGCCGACCGCTTCCACCTGCTCACCGGCGGCGCCCGCACGGTCATGCCGCGCCACCAGACCCTGCGGGCCTCCATCGACTGGAGCCACGAGCTGCTCAGCGGCGGCGAGCGCACCGTCCTGCGGCGGCTGTCCGTGTTCGCCGGCGGTTGGACATGGGCGGCAGCTGAGCAGGTGTGCGCGGGCGACGGGGTCCACCGTGCTGATGTGTTTGACCTGCTGACCGGCCTGGTCGACAAGTCTCTGGTCACGACTGGTGAGCAGGGCCGGGAAGTGCGCTACAGCTTGCTGGAAACCGTCCGCCAGTACGCCGCCGCGCGTCTGGCTGACGCTGGCGAAGCTGACGACCTGCGCGAGCGTCACCTGGCCTACTACCTCGCCCTGGCCGAGAGCGCGCAGCCACGAGTGCTCGGCGCCGGGCGCGGCGACCCCGACTTGCACACGCTGGCCATCGAGCTGCCGAACCTACGTGCTGCCCTGGAGTGGGCTGCGGGCACCGACCCCGACGCTGGGCTGCGTCTGGTGGCTGCGCTGGCGGTGTTTTGGGTTTTCACCGGTCGCTACCGGGAGGGTGATGTCTGCTTCGCCCGCGCTCTGGATGCCGCCGGCGAGAAGCCGACCGTGCTGCGTGGGCGGGCGATGGCTGGTCGGGCCAGCCTCGGACACTATGGCGGTGGCGCCCAGGCCGCCCAGGGGTGGGCGCAAGCCGCCCTGAACATCGGTGAGACCTGCGGCGACGCCTGGACGCAGGGCCGCGCCTTGAACACCCTCGGGCTCAAGGCATCTCTCGGTGACCCGGCCGGTGGCCGGGCATTGCTGCAGCGAAGCGTCGAGTTGGCCACTCAAGCCGGTGACGACTGGTGCCGCATCGACGCCACCAACTGCCTGGCGATCGGTTGGATCTTCCAGGACGGGTTCGACATCGCCCGCCCGCTGCTGGCGGACCTGCAGGAGAACGCGATCCAGCTGAACTACCGCTGGGGGCTCGCTTGGCCGTCGCTGTGCCTGGGCTGGGAGGCGAGCTTCCAGGGCCGGCTCAGCGATGCGCGTGAATTGCTCTCGCGGTCTGTTGCCATCAGCGA